>DAHVSI010000248.1 GCA_027324645.1 Castellaniella sp.
TTGCCCTTGGTTTCCTTGCCAAAAGACACCGTCCCCGTGACATCGGCAAGAATACCGGCGTCCTTGGGTGAACGTGCCTCGAACAGCTCGGCAACCCGTGGCAGACCCCCGGTAATATCGCGCGTCTTCTGGGATTCCTGCGGAATCCGCGCCAGAACTTCGCCAATACCTACCTGCTGGCCGTCGCGCACCGTGATGAGTGCACCAACCGGGAACGAAATATTGACAGCATGCTCAGTGCCCGCTGCCCGGACTTCGTTGCCGGCCTCGTCCAGTATCTTGATCTGGGGCCGGCTCATAGTGCGGCCTGTGCGTGACTTGGGTGTGATGACGACCAGGGTGGACAGCCCGGTGACTTCGTCCATCTGGCGAGCTACGGTCGCACCCTCTTCGATATTTTCGAAGCGGATTTGTCCAGCGTACTCAGAAATAATCGGACGGGTCAGCGGATCCCAGTGTGCCAGGCGTTGGCCGGCCTTGATGGTATCGCCATCGCCCACGTCGATCATGGCACCGTAAGGAATCTTGTGGCGCTCACGCTCACGGCGATTTTCATCGAAGATGATGATTTCGCCTGAACGCGAAATGGCGACACGCTCATCCTTGCTGTTAGTGACATAACGCAAGCCAAGCTCGAACCCGACGGTACCAGCCACCTTGCTTTCAACAGCGCTGGCTACTGCAGCCCTGGATGCGGCCCCTCCAATATGGAACGTACGCATTGTCAGCTGTGTGCCCGGCTCACCAATTGACTGGGCGGCGATGACACCAACGGATTCACCGCGGTTGACCTTGGTTCCACGTCCCAGGTCGCGTCCATAACAGGTGGCGCACAGACCATGACGCGTCTCACAGGTAAGCGGCGTGCGAACCTTGACCTCATCGATGCCGATCTCGTCGATCATTTCGACCAAGTCTTCATCCAGCAGAGTTCCGGCCGTGATCACCGTTTCGTTGGTATCAGGGTGAATGATGTCGTTAGCAGCAACACGACCCAGAATGCGGTCATACAGATGCTCGACGACTTCACCACCTTCGACCAATGCCTTCATCACATAGCCGGCTGTGGTCTCACAATCTTCTTCCGTGATGACCAGATCCTGCGTGACGTCGACCAGACGGCGGGTGAGGTAACCGGAGTTGGCAGTCTTGAGCGCCGTGTCCGCCAGCCCCTTACGCGCACCGTGCGTGGAAATAAAGTACTGCAGAACGTTCAGACCTTCGCGGAAGTTGGCCGTAATGGGCGTCTCGATAATGGAGCCATCAGGCTTGGCCATCAGGCCACGCATGCCGGCCAGCTGCCGGATTTGTGCTGCGGAACCCCGCGCACCCGAATCAGCCATCATGTAGATGGAGTTGAAGGACTCCTGGGTGACCTGGTCACCCGCCCGGTTCACAACAGGCTCATTAGCCAGCTGCTCCATCATGGCCTTGCCGACCTTGTCGCCTGCCTTGCCCCAGATATCGACAACGTTGTTGTACCGCTCCTGGCCTGTGACCAGACCGGACGAGTACTGCTTGTCGATTTCCTTGACCTCGGCACTGGCTTCGGCCAGGATGCCTTCTTTTTCGGCCGGTACCAGCATATCGCCCATGGCGATTGAAATGCCGCCATGCGTAGCCAGACTAAAGCCGGACTGCATGAGTTTGTCTGCAAAAATCACCGTGGCACGCAATCCGCAACGGCGGAATGACATGTTGATGAGCTTGGAGATTTCCTTCTTTTTAAGCGTTGTGTTGAGCGCTGAGAAAGGCAGACCTTTGGGCAGAATTTCGGAGAGTAAGGCGCGACCGACAGTCGTTTCGACACGCTGCAGTTGCGGCTCCCATTCTCCCTGCTCGTTTTTGACATAGTCGTGCAGGCGCACTGTGATGCGCGTCTGCAGTTCGACCTCTCTGTGGTCGTATGCACGGCGCACCTCGGCAATGTCCGTAAAGAACATGCCCTCACCACGACCGTTGATGCTTTCACGGGTGGTGTAATACAGACCCAGAACGATGTCCTGCGAAGGCACGATAGACGGATCGCCATTAGCCGGGAACAGCACGTTATTGGAAGCCAGCATCAGTGTGCGGGCTTCAAGCTGGGCTTCAAGCGAGAGCGGTACGTGTACCGCCATCTGGTCACCGTCAAAGTCAGCGTTAAACGCAGCACAGACCAGTGGGTGTAACTGGATGGCCTTGCCTTCAATAAGCACGGGCTCGAACGCCTGAATACCCAGACGGTGCAGCGTAGGCGCCCGGTTGAGCATGACAGGGTGTTCGCGGATGACCTCGTCCAAAATGTCCCAGACAACCGGCTCCTGCAGTTCGACCAAGCGCTTGGCCGCCTTGATCGTCGTGGCCAGACCCATCATTTCAAGGCGATTGAAAATGAAGGGCTTGAACAGTTCGAGCGCCATCAGCTTGGGCAGACCGCATTCGTGCAGTTTCAGCTGCGGGCCCACCACAATGACGGAACGGCCGGAGTAGTCAACACGCTTACCCAGAAGGTTTTGACGGAAACGACCGCTCTTGCCCTTGATCATGTCGGCCAGGGACTTGAGCTGACGCTTGTTGGCGCCCGTCATGGCTTTGCCGCGACGGCCGTTATCAAGCAAGGAGTCAACAGATTCCTGCAACATGCGCTTTTCGTTGCGCAGAATGATGTCAGGGGCCTTGAGTTCGATCAGGCGCTTGAGCCGGTTATTACGGTTGATGACGCGACGATACAGATCGTTCAGGTCGGATGTGGCAAACCGGCCGCCATCCAGAGGCACCAGCGGGCGTAAATCGGGTGGCAGGACTGGCAGGACCTCCATGATCATCCAGTCAGGCTTAATACCCGACTTCTGGAAACCTTCAAGCACTTTGAGGCGCTTGGAGATTTTCTTGATGCGCGCCATGGAGCCAGTGGTTTTCAGCTCACCACGCAGGCTTTCGATTTCTTTGTCGATATCGATGCTGCGCAGCAGTTCGCGAACGGCTTCTGCACCCATCAGGGCATGGAAATCGTCGCCATACTCTTCGGTTTTGGCCAGGTAGTCGTCGTCAGACATAATCTGACCCCGCTTGAGCGGCGTCATGCCGGGCTCAATCACACACCAAGCCTCAAAGTACAGCACCCGCTCAATGTCGCGTAGCGTCATGTCGAGCACCATGCCCAACCGGGATGGCAAGCTCTTTAGAAACCAGATGTGCGCAACGGGGCTGGCCAGTTCGATATGCGCCATGCGCTCGCGCCGGACCTTGGACACGGTGACTTCAACGCCACATTTTTCGCAGATCACACCACGGTGCTTGAGCCGCTTGTATTTACCGCACAGGCACTCGTAGTCTTTGACCGGGCCAAAAATTTTGGCACAGAACAGACCATCCCTTTCGGGACGGAATGTCCGGTAGTTAATGGTTTCAGGTTTGCGGACCTCGCCGTAGGACCACGACCGGATTTTTTCTGGGGAGGCAATCCCCACCCGGATGGCATCAAACTGTTCGTCCTGCGAAACCTGCTTGAATAAATCGAGTAGCGCTTTCATTATTTACGCTCCAAATCCATGTCCAGGGACAGGGAACGGATTTCCTTGACCAGGACATTGAAAGATTCTGGCATGCCTGCATCGATGACATGATCGCCCTTGACGATATTTTCGTACACCTTGGTACGTCCACCAATATCGTCAGACTTGACCGTCAGCATTTCTTGCAGCGTGTACGCGGCACCGTAAGCCTCAAGCGCCCACACTTCCATCTCACCAAACCGCTGGCCACCAAACTGAGCTTTACCGCCCAGTGGCTGTTGTGTAACCAACGAGTAAGGACCGGTGGAACGTGCGTGCATCTTGTCATCAACCAGGTGATGCAACTTGAGGTAGTGCATGTACCCGATGGTGACGGGACGTTCGAACGGTTCACCCGTACGGCCGTCGATCAACCACGCCTGGGTGCGGTCGGGCGTCAACTTCAGATTCTCTGCATGATCATCGGGATAGGCCAGCCTGAGCAATTCGTCAATCTCTTCTTCGGTGGCACCGTCGAAGACTGGCGTTGCAACGGGCAAGCCGTTTTTCAGGTTGTGAGCCAGTTCAATGATCTCATTGTCCGTCAGACTGACAATGCGCTCGCCAACGTGCTTCCCGGCACCCGCCGCACTATATACCTTGCGCAGGTATTCGCGCAGCTCGTCGGCCATCTTTGCGCGTTCGGCGCGCAACATGTCGCCAATGCGATAGCCCAGCCCCTTGGCCGCCCAGCCCAGATGAACTTCAAGCACCTGCCCGACGTTCATTCGTGATGGAACACCAAGCGGGTTGAGCACGATGTCGGCAGGCGTGCCGTCGGCCATGTGCGGCATGTCTTCCACCGGCGTGATGCGTGACACCACCCCTTTGTTACCGTGACGGCCGGCCATTTTGTCACCGGGCTGCAAGCGGCGCTTGACTGCCAGATAGACCTTGACCATCTTGAGTACGCCGGGTGGCAACTCATCGCCTTGCGTAAGCTTCTTACGTTTCTCTTCGAAAGCAATGTCGAATTGATGACGCTTTTGCTCCAGAGACTCTTTGGCATTTTCCAACACCACCGCGTCGTCCTCGTCCGCCAGACGAATGTCGAACCACATCCAGCGATCGGATGCCGCCAGATCGTCCAGGTATTCGCGAGTGATCTCGGAACCCTTGGCCAGCTTGCGCGGTCCGCCGTTGACTTTCTTGCCAACCAACAATTTGGCAATACGGTGGAAACTGTCATTTTCGACAATACGCAGCTGGTCGTTCAGGTCCTGGCGGTAGCTGCGCAGCTCATCGTCAATAATGGACTGGGCACGCTTGTCACGCTCAATGCCTTCACGCGTGAAGACCTGAACATCAATGACGGTGCCGACCATGCCCGACGGCACACGCAGCGATGTATCCTTGACGTCAGAGGCCTTCTCGCCAAAGATGGCACGAAGCAGTTTTTCTTCAGGCGTGAGCTGAGTTTCACCTTTGGGGGTGACCTTACCCACCAGCACGTCGTCAGCACCAACTTCAGCCCCAATATGGACAATACCGGAATCGTCCAGCCGGTTCAGCTGAATTTCCGGCAGGTTGCTGATGTCGCGTGTGATCTCTTCTTCACCAAGTTTGGTGTCACGCGCCACAACCGACAATTCTTCAATATGCACCGAGGTATAGCGGTCATCGGCCACGACCTGCTCGGAAATAAGAATTGAGTCCTCGAAGTTGTACCCATGCCAAGGCATGAATGCCACGAGCATGTTCTGTCCCAGAGCCAGTTCGCCCAAGTCAGTGGATGCGCCGTCAGCCAATACATCACCACGGGCAACCACGTCACCGGGCTGTACCAGCGGACGCTGGTTGATATTGGTGTTTTGGTTAGACCGCGTGTATTTGGTCAGGTTGTAGATATCAACGCCAACTTCACCCGCCGTGTTCTCTTCGTCATTGACGCGAATTACGACACGCTGAGCGTCGACATGGTCCACGATACCGCCACGACGCGCTTGTACGGTGGTACCCGAGTCCATTGCGACTGTGCGCTCAATGCCTGTACCCACCAGTGGCTTTTCGGGCCGCAGACAGGGGACCGCCTGACGCTGCATGTTGGCGCCCATCAGGGCCCGGTTAGCATCGTCGTGCTCAAGGAACGGAATCAGCGACGCAGCAACCGACACAATCTGTGACGGAGCCACATCCATGTACTCGACGTTGACCGGTGAGGTCAGCATGGTCTCGCCTGCTTCACGACAGGCAATCAGGTCATCGAGGAAATGGCCGTTTTCGTCCAGGGCCGCGTTGGCCTGGGCAATAACGTAGTGGCTTTCTTCAATGGCTGACAGGTATTCAATCTGTTCGCTGACTTTGCCGTCGACAATTTTGCGATACGGTGTCTCGAGGAAACCATATTCATTAAGACGGGCATACAGCGCCATCGAGTTGATCAGGCCAATATTTGGACCTTCAGGCGTTTCGATGGGGCAGACGCGACCATAGTGCGTAGGATGCACGTCGCGCACTTCAAAACCAGCCCGTTCACGCGTAAGACCACCAGGACCCAATGCCGATACCCGACGCTTGTGGGTAACCTCGGACAAGGGGTTGGTCTGATCCATAAATTGCGACAACTGGCTGGAGCCGAAGAACTCTTTGACCGCCGCAGAAATAGGCTTGGAGTTGATCAGGTCGTGCGGCATGAGGTTTTCAGACTCTGCCTGGGACAGACGCTCGCGCACAGCACGTTCGACACGGACCAGGCCGGCGCGGAACTGGTTTTCAGCCAGTTCGCCCACACAGCGGACACGACGGTTGCCCAGGTGATCGATATCGTCAATCTGGCCCCGACCGTTACGCAGCTCCACGAGCACCTTGATGGTTTCAAGAATGTCATCGTCGGTCAGCGTCATGGGGCCGGCAGTCTCATCTTCCCGTCCCAACCGGCTGTTGACCTTCATGCGGCCAACACGCGACAAGTCGTAGGCGTCTTCACTGTAGAACAGACGCTGGAACAGCGCTTCGACGGCCTCCTCGGTTGGGGGCTCGCCTGGCCGCATCATGCGATAGATGGCGATACGGGCGCTGGTTTGATCCACCGTTTCATCGGTGCGCAGGGTTTGAGAAATATAAGCGCCACGATCGAGCTCGTTAACCCAGAGTGTCTGGATCTTGCGTATGCCGGCCGCACGTAGCTCAGCCAGAATGCCCTCGGTGATCTCGCTATTGGCTGCTGCGATGATTTCACCAGTTTCGGGGTCGATCTGGTTAGTCGCCAGGGTGCGTCCGACCAGATAATCTTCCGGTACGGAAACCTGATCGACTTTTGCCGCCGTCAGGTCGCGAATGTGGCGCTGATTAATGCGCTTGTCTTTTTCGACAATGACCTTTCCGGAACGATCCGTAATATCAAAGGCCGCCACTTCACCTTTCCAGCGCTCGGGGACGAATTCGAGCAGCCCCCCTTCGGGATGCAGTTCGATATTGTCAAATTCCGAGAAATGCGCCAAGATGGTTTCTGGTGTCATGCCGATGGCTTTCAGCAAGATGGTGACAGGCATCTTGCGGCGGCGGTCAATACGGAAAAACAGCAGATCTTTCGGGTCGAATTCAAAATCCAACCAGGATCCACGGTACGGAATGACACGGGCGGAAAACAGCAATTTGCCCGAGCTGTGCGTCTTGCCCCGGTCGTGTTCAAAGAACACACCAGGCGAACGGTGCAGCTGCGAGACAATGACACGCTCGGTACCATTGACCACAAACGAGCCTGTATTTGTCATGAGCGGAATTTCGCCCATGTATACTTCCTGTTCTTTGACCTCTTTGACTGTAGGGGTCCGGACCTCACGGTCCATCAGAACCAGGCGTACCTTGGCACGCAGCGGCGAAGCGTAGGTCAGGCCTCGCTGCTGGCACTCTTTGACGTCAAAGACCGGATCGCCAAGCACATAGCTGACGAATTCCAGCCGGGCCATCTGGTTGTGGCTTACAATTGGAAATATAGATGAAAATGCGGCCTGCAGGCCTTCTTCAGTGCGTTTTGATGGGGCTGTATCAGACTGTAGAAAAGTTCTGTATGAATCCAGCTGAGTCGCCAAAAGGTAGGGAACGTCCTGGACGTCTTCCCGTTTGGCGAAGCTTTTGCGTATGCGCTTTTTTTCGGTGTACGAATAAGGCATGAGCACTCCGACTCTAGGGTTACATTGGCCGTCAACCACGGCCCTGGTTTACGACTCCAGAAAACATGTCTGTATGCTTTCGCGCCATCCGTCAGGACAGGTTTTCTGGAGACGCAAAAGCCCGGGAAGGCCGTAAGAGCTTCCCGGGCAGGCTTCAAAAGTCTTACTTGAGTTCGACTTTTGCGCCAGCTTCTTCCAGCTTCTTCTGAGCTTCTTCGGCATCTTCTTTGGAAATGCCTTCCTTAACGGGCTTGGGTGCACCGTCAACCAGTTCTTTGGCTTCTTTCAGGCCAAGACCGGTGATTTCACGAACAACCTTAATAACGCTGACCTTGTTAGCGCCAAAGTCGTTAAGGATCAGGTCGAATTCGGTCTGCTCTTCGGCAGCACCACCGGCGTCACCGCCAGCAGCAGGTGCCGCAACAGCTACCGCGGAAGCGGCAGCGGACACACCAAATTTATCTTCCATTTCAGTGATGAGCTCAGAGAGCTCGAGGACGGACATTTCAGCGATGGCGTCCAGGATTTCTGCTTTACTAAGTGCCATTTTTTAAGAACTCCAGATGTTTGAATTGCTTCCAGATTTGGATGTCGCGTTGCAACTCGCGAAGTATCACTACCTGTTTTCGTATCAGGCAGCTTCCTTCTGATCGCGCACGGCCGCCAGGCCACGAACGAAACCAGTTGGAACTTCGTTGAGCGTACGCACAAATTTCGCGATAGGTGCTTGCATTGTGCCCAGCAGTTTGGCCAACAGCTCTTCACGGGAAGGCATGGTAGCCAGCGCCTTGACACCATCCACCGTCATCACGCTGTTGGGCATGGCCCCAGCCTTGATGGTGAGTGAAGTGTTGTCTTTGGCAAAACTGGAAAGCACTTTGGCTGCGGCAACCGGATCCTCGCTGATGGCGTACATCAGAGGACCGGCCAGCTGATCAGTCAACTCCTCGAAAGGCGTATCCTTCACAGCACGACGTACCAGCGTATTCTTGAGAACACGCAGGTACACGCCCGACTCACGCGCGGTTTTGCGCAATACGGTTGCGGAGGCGACGTCCAGACCACGGTATTCAGCAATAATTACCGCTTGAGCCTTTACCAGTTCGGCAGAGACTTCTTCGATAACTACCGCTTTCTCAGTACGATTGAGACTCACGGTTTGAACACTCCTATAAACAATGCCCGGGATAACCCCAAGCATCAACCGAAAGCGGCGCACCTGGTCGAGTTCTTGACGAAATCTTCCATGGGCGCCGTCTACGCTGGATTAAAAGCCTAAGCTTCTGGATTAAGCCGCCAATGATGGCCATGAATTCATGGCATGTCATTGTTGGCTCCAGCGGTCTTTGACAGCAATGTCCGACCTGGGTCGGACACAGCCCAAAGTTTGTTCCTGCTAACTGATTATTGCGGCAGGGACGCAATTTCGACGCGGGCTCCCCCACCCATTGTGGATGAGATGGCCAGACGGCGAAGATACACACCTTTTGCAGTGGTAGGGCGCGCCTTGACCAGGGCGTCTACCAGGGCAGACAGGTTTTGCTGCAACTGTTCAATATCGAATGATGCGCGACCAATCGTGGCATGAATAATGCCGGCCTTGTCAGCACGGTATTGAATTTGCCCGGATTTGGCGTTTTTAACAGCCGTTGCCACATCGGGGGTCACTGTACCCACACGTGGGTTAGGCATTAGACCCCGGGGACCAAGAATCTGACCCAGAGCTCCTACGACACGCATGGCATCGGGAGAGGCAATGACGATGTCAAAGTCCATCTGACCAGCTTTAATGCTGTCGGCCAGATCTTCCATGCCGATGATATCGGCGCCGGCTTCGCGGGCCGCTTCAGCGTTATCACCCTGAGCGAACACGGCAACCCTGACTGTTTTGCCTGTACCGGCAGGCAGCACTACCGAGCCACGAACGATCTGATCAGATTTGCGAGGGTCAATACCCAACTGAACAGCAACGTCAATGGACTCATCAAATTTAGCTGTTGCCGTTTCTTTGATAAGCGTTAATGCTTGCTCGACCGGATAGAATGTGTCGCGGTCGATTTTGGCGGCAATGGCTGCCGCGCGTTTGGAAAGCTTGGCCATGGTCACACCCCTTCGACAGTAATGCCCATGCTGCGGGCAGTGCCAGCAACCGTACGTACAGCTGCGTCCAGATTGGCAGCAGTCAGATCCGGCTCTTTGGTGCGTGCAATTTCTTCAGCCTGCTCGCGTGTCAGCGTGCCAACCTTATCCAGGTTAGGCCGTGCAGACGCTTTTTGAATGCCTGCAGCCTTTTTGATAAGAATGGTCGCAGGCGGCGTCTTCATGATGAAGGTGAAGCTTTTGTCTGCGTACGCTGTAATCACGACAGGTAT
>DAHVSI010000263.1 GCA_027324645.1 Castellaniella sp.
ACAAGGCGCTGGCGCTGGCCGACGAATGTTCATTGTCGGGTGTGGTGCGGGCCCACCAGGCGGCCCTGCACCATCACATCCAGCTTATTATTGGCAGCCGCTTCAGCTTGCCGCAAGGCGAACTCTTAATTTTTCCTTGCAGCCACCAAGGCTATGGAAACCTGTGCAGGCTTATCACCCTGGCCCGGGCACGAACGCGCAAAGGGAGCTATACCTTTTTTCTTGAAGATATTGTCAATGAAAACAGCCCCGAAAACCTGCAAGGTATGCCTGAGTGCCTGCTTGTTTTCAAGCCTGTGTACGATCCGGACCCGTCTTCCTTGCAGGCTGTTCTGACACAGCTGAAAAATAGCGTTCATGACAGGCTATGGATAGGCTTGGCCCTGAATAATCACCATGCCGATGCCAGACATCAGCACACGTTACAGGCAGCAGCACATGCGCTTGATTTGCCGGTTGTTGCGCTGGGCGCAGCAGAAATGCATTTGCGTTCCATGCAACCCTTGCACGATATTCTGACGGCGATCAGGCTTGGCAAGCCCGTACAGCAATGTGGCTTTGCGCTGCATGCCAATGCCGAACACCATCTTAGAAGCCGTCTAAGGTTAAGCACAATTTATCCTGCCCCGGCAATTGCACAAACACAGGTTATTGCACAGCGCTGTACATTTTCTCTTGGTCAGCTTCAATACCAATATCCTGATGCCGCCCTGCCAAGCCATATCAGTAATCGTGCCTATTTGCGCCAGGAAACTTTTGCCGGCGCCAAAAAACGCTATCCCCATGGCATACCCGATGCTGTTCACAAACAGCTGGAACAAGAGCTGGCCCTGGTTGCTGGTCTAAATTATGAGCCCTATTTCCTGACGGTATACGACATCGTGCGGTATGCCCGCTCCAGAAATATTCTATGTCAGGGGCGCGGTTCAGCAGCCAACTCGGTAGTGTGTTACTGCCTGGGTATTACCGAGGTCGACCCAGCCAGCAGCAATACACTATTCGCCCGTTTTATCAGTCGTGAGCGTGGAGAGCCACCAGATATTGACATTGACTTCGAACATGATCGACGTGAAGAAGTCATTCAATACATTTATCGCACCTACGGCCGCAGGCGTGCCGCCCTGACAGCTGTTGTCATCCGCTACCGCTTACGCAGCGCCGTGCGCGATACAAGCAAAGCCCTGGACATCGATAATGATCTGATTGACCGCGTATGTATTGCTTGCCGGCATTGTGCAAGCCAGAACGAATTACTGCAATGCATGATACAACAAGCCGGGCAGACACTAGATGTACTGTCCTGGTGGGCCGAGCTGGCGTGGAGTCTGTTAAAACTGCCCAGACACCTGTCACAGCATCCCGGTGGTTTTGTCATTGCCCGCCAGGATCTTCGCACGCTTGTGCCGCTTGAAAACGCCGCCATGCCGCAGCGTACGGTTGTGCAGTGGGACAAAGACGACCTAGATGCTCTGGGGATGCTAAAGATTGATGTGCTTGGGCTGGGCATGCTTAGCGTATTGCAGCGTTGCCTGAAGCTGCTGTCTGCCCAATCTGGCCGGACATGGTCATTACAAGATATTCCGCGCCACGATGCAGATACATTCAACATGATCAGCCAGGCGGATACAACGGGCGTATTCCAGATAGAGTCGCGAGCACAGATGAGCATGCTTCCACGACTGCGGCCGGCTACCTATTACGACCTGGTCGTACAAATTGCCATTGTGCGTCCGGGCCCCATCCGGGGCGGGATTGTGCACCCCTATCTAAAACGGCGTCAAGACCCATCCTTGTCCTACGACTGCCCCAAAGAGTTACGGCCTATTCTGGATCGCACCTTGGGCGTCATCATCTTTCAGGAGCAAGCCATGCAGGTTGCCATGACGGCCGCCCACTTTACTGCAGATGAGACTGACCGTCTTAGACGTAATATGGCAGCATGGCGCAGTGACGGCGACTTGACGGCTTTTCGGCACCGTCTGATCCAGGCCATGCTTGATAAGGGGTACTCGCCAGACATGGCCAAGAGCCTGTTTCGGCAGCTGGAAGGATTTGGCACCTACGGGTTTCCGGAAAGTCATGCAGCAAGCTTTGCCCGTCTGGCCTGGTTCAGCTCCTGGTTTAAATGCCATCAGCCGGCCATTTTTCTGGCTGCCCTGCTTAATTCGCAACCTGTGGGGTTTTATTCACCCAGCCAGCTGATTCAGGATGCGCGCCGCCATCATGTACACATACTGCCCGTGTGCGTCATCCACAGCCACTGGGAAAGCACAATCGAACCCACGAAAAACGGCAAACAGGCGGTTCGCCTTGGGATGCATCTGATAAAAGGATTACCGGAGGCGCTCGCCAATCGCATCATCCAGACCCGCCAATCCAGTATGTTCACTTCTATTCACGATCTAACGGCCCGGGCATTGGTACCGGCACAGCATTTAAAACGCCTGGCCACTGCTGATGCACTCAATGCCCTGTCTGGACCGCGACGCCAGGCACTTTGGCACAGTGCGCAGCGCTCCTCCAATGACCTGCTGAACAACGCCCCCATACTGGAAGACACAACGCCTGAATTCGGTGTCATGTCATCGGCAAGGCAAACCCTCATTGATTATCAAAGCACCGGGCTTACCTTGCGCCACCACCCCCTGTATTTTTTGCGCACCCAGCTGGATAGACACCAGTTTGTACCTGCTGCAACCCTGCTGGCCAGCTATCCTGACCGCAGACTGGCCCGGGCCTGCGGGTTGGTTACAGCCAGACAGCGGCCACAAACAGCCAAGGGCGTTGTATTTGTCACACTAGAAGATGAAACAGGCAGCGTTAATGCGATTGTCCCGGCCCGGATCGCCAAGCGGTATCACGACATCATGGTGCAGTCTGGTTTACTGGGCGTATACGGCGTATGGCAACGTCAAGATGGGGTCTGCAATTTACATGCCCGCATGCTGGTTGACTTTAGCCCGTTGCTGGGCCGTCTCGCCGTCAGGAGCCGCGACTTTCAATAATAAAGGATGGCCCCACGGCAATGGCATCGGCACCATCAGGCAATGGTGTTTGGCAAGCGTTGTCGTATTGTTGATCGTCTTGCTGCAAAATTAATGTGCCATCAAAGCAGTCGCGAATCTGTGCCACAACATGCTCGTTGTCAGAAGCTTGTTTAACAAGCAAAAACGCTACGCCTTGCTCGTTAAGCATCTGCGCTAACTGTTTGAACAGCTCAATCGGGTCGCTGTCTTGTATGCCGTATTGCCAATCCAGTGGCGACATATGGATGCCGACACGATCGGCGCCCCACACACCAATACAGGCATCGACAATACTCATAAGCAAACGCGCACGATTGGCCACCTGTCCACCGTGCAGATC
>DAHVSI010000005.1 GCA_027324645.1 Castellaniella sp.
TTGCGCAATGTAGAAGGCCCGGCGCATGGTTTCGGCCAGGTCCCGTACGTCGCGAACCAGAAAGTTATGCTTGATACAAGGCCGGGTTATGCCGACCGCGTCACATTCCTGAAAGGCATCTTCGCCAATGGCTGCCGTAGGCACCTGGCCGCTAATGATGACCATGGGAATGGAGTCCATGTACGCCGTTGCAATGCCTGTGACAGCATTGGTAAGCCCGGGGCCGCTGGTAACCAGGGCCACCCCAACCTTATTGCTTGCGCGGGAGTATGCGTCGGCTGCGTGGACTGCCGCCTGCTCGTGGCGAACGAGAATATGGCGGAAATGATCTTGTTCGTAGATGGCGTCGTAAATATAAAGCACCGCGCCGCCGGGGTAACCAAAAACGTGTTCAACCCCTTGTTCGGCAAGGCACCGTACGACGATCTGTGCGCCGTTGAGTTCCATGATGTTTTCCTTTCGTAACCCACAGCTGTATGCCGACTGGCCTGCAAAGCCCGGATTTGAATCCGTGTTGGCTTGGTGCCGCAGCGCTGCAGAATTCACAGAACCCTTTCGCCTGGACCCCTTGCCGACGGACCCGCCCCCATCGGAACACAGTGTGCGCGCCCGGGTGGACCGAACGCCTGAGATAGAAACGGAAGCCCTGGCAACACACGCTTGTGGCGCGGCCAGCAGCAAGTAATACAGGCGCAAAAAACCGGGCGGATAGCCCGGCAAGCAGAGCCTTGATAAGGTTGCCCACGGTAATTGAGCAACCAAAGGCTAAATGTACCGCGTTGTTGTGCAATGCGCAAATCCCAAGGTCATAATACCCGGCAATACCCCTACCTCCACCACAGCGGAGGCTGCCGTATACTTTGCTGACACCAAACAATTTGCAACCAGCCGCCTTTCCCGCCGTGGGACGGGACAACACTGTCATGACGCTCAGAAGCACCGATTTGCTACGGTTTTTTCATAGCCACTATTTTTTGGGGGGCATACGCCAGACCATAGGCGTGTTAACGCCTGCCCTGGTGGTGGGCGGTTTGTTTGGATGGTTTAGCGCCGGTGCCGTGGCGTCGTTTGGTGCCGCCTGTGTTGCCATTATTGATCAGCCCGGTGGTCAGCGACAGTATGGCAGCCTGGGCATGGCAGGCGCCATCGTACTGGGCACGCTTACCACGGCCATAACGGGCATGGCCACCACACACCCGGCTGCCATCTGGTTCGTGATTCCGGCGCTGTGTTTCTTTTTTTCGATGTTTACCGTTTTTGGCCGGCAAGGCGGTTTGCTGGGCTTTGCCTGTCTGCTGCTCATGACGCTAACAATGCGCACCGTGCTGGCCCCGATAGATGTAGCGCTGCACAGCCTTTATTCCTTGCTGGGCGGCCTGTTTTACCTGGGCCTAAGTTACAGCCTGCACCGCCTGTTATGGCACCGTGAAAGCCTGCAAGCCTTATCGGTAGCATTGTTTGCTACCGCAGACTATGTGCGGGCGCGCTCAGCATTTTATGACATGAACGTTGAGCTTGATGAGGCATACCGCCAGCTTATTGGTCGCCAGGCCACCATGACCGACAAGCATCAGGCGGCGCGCGACCGCCTGCTGGATGAGCAGGCCCAAAAAAATCCGGCCCATGAGCATTTGCACACCGGCATGCTCAATACCTTTGTTGACATGGTTGGCTTGCTGGATAGCCTGATTGCCACCCATACCGACTATGCCACCTTGCGTCGCAAGTTGCCCGATAGCGATATTTTGCTGTTTGCCCGTGATGCCCTGTACAAGCTGTCACGCAACATTGAACGCATCGCACTTGATATGGCTCGCAACCGGCAAACGCCTCAGCGTATCAGCGTACGGGCCGAGATTCGTGCCATGGAGTACGAGCTGGAAAAATACAAGCGCAACGAGCTGCACAAGCAGGACCCGGAAGTCCATGCATTGCTGGTGCAAATCTTGCGCCGACTGCGAAACGCCACGCGTGCCGTCAACCGCATGAGCCAGCATGCGCGCCCGCCCATTGACGTCGAGGCCGTTGACCAGCGTCTGCAAACCTCGCTTGGCTACACCTTGTCCAGACAAGGTTTTCGCTGGCGACTGCTTACGAGTAACTTAAGGCCCGATTCCCCTCATTTTCGTTACGCCGTCAGGGTTACGATTACCGTCATGCTGGCCCTGACGCTTTCTTTGGCACTGGACCATACCCCCATACTCACGACCCTGATGACGGACTTTTCCAGTCACAGTTATTGGATTGTGCTGACTATCCTGGTCGTGATGAAGCCAGGCTTTGCCCTGACTCGGCGACGCAACAAGCTGCGGCTGCAAGGCACGCTAATCGGGTGCGCTGTGGCGCTAGCGCTACTTGAAAGCACAGATAACCTGGATGTTTATGTCATCATCATGGTGGCTGCCAGCATTCTGGGCTTTAGTTTCATCCAGCTTAGCTACCGTGTGGCGGCAGCATTCAACACCATTTTTGTTTTGTTTGTGTTCCAGTTTTTATCGGAAAGCGGCACCACTGCTATTGGCGAACGCCTGTTTGACACCCTGCTAGGCTGTGCGCTGGCACTGTTATGCAGTTATTTACTGCCCTGGTGGGAGCGCAACTACATGCAGTCGCTTGCCGATGCTGTGCGCCGTGGCAACCGGCAGTTTTTTATGGCAACACTGGACCAGGCTGAGCAAGCCCGCAAAAATCGCCAAAATCCAGGCAAGGCAACCGACGAAGCAGAGTTAGCCTGGCGCGATGCACAACAATACGTCCAAACCGCTTTCAGTAACTTTGCCTCGGCCTTTTATCGCATGATGGACGAACCCGAGCGCCAGCAGGTTAATGTGCCGGAGTTGAACAACCTGTTAACCCAACATCACATCCTGATGTCGCAAATCACTGCAGCCGCCCCGGTTCTGTCCGCCTTGGATGACGTGCCTCCCGGTATACAGGGTTCGCTGGATACCGTTGCCGCCCAGCTGGACAATCAGGACCACGAGGCGCCGGCCTCTATCGAAACCGGCGGCGAGCTATCGGCGCTGGCCTACCCTGTCAGGCAAATGGTGCGGGCATCACACCTGATTCGACAGGATACCCAGCGTTTGAACGCCACATCCAACCAAAGCCCTCAGGCTTCATCACGCCTGAACACCAGCCGGTCGTCCGTTGAAGCATCAGGGGCAAACTCATAACCAGCCTGCGTAAATGCCTGCAAGTCCTGGGGTTGTTGTGCGCGTGACTCGATCATGAAGCGGGCCATCATGCCGCGCGCCCGTTTGGCGCTAAAACTGATGACTTTCCATGCGCCTTTGCGGTATTCCTGAAAAACACATTGAACAATTCGCGCCCGCAATGCCTTGCGGTCAACCGATTTAAAGTATTCCTCGGAAGCCAGATTAATGACGACAGGTTCAGTAGCCTGCTGGTCCAGCCAGGTATTGATTTGGTCGGCAATTGTGCTGCCCCAATAAGCATACAGGTCGCGGCCCTGCGGATTTTCCAGGCGCGTGCCCATTTCAAGCCGATAGGGCTGCATCAGATCGAGTGGCCGCAAAATGCCGTACAGCCCGCTTAATATCGCCACATGGTCTTGCGCCCATTGCAGTTGTGTGTCGGATAGCGACGTCGCGTCCAGTCCATCGTAAACATCACCGTTAAACGCCAGGATGGCCTGTCTGGCATTATCCAGATCAAACTTTGGTGACCAGTCCTGATAACGGTCTACATTAAGCTGCGCCAGCTTATCGCTGAGTTTCATCAGGTCGGCAACCTGCTGTACCGACTGCGGCTTGAGAATATCGATAAGCCCCTGGGCCTCTTCGATAAACAGCGGCTGGGTATGCAATGTGGTGCGTACCGGTGAATCGTAATCCAGTTTTTTGGCGGGAGACAATAGTGCCAGCATGCGTTTCAGCCCTTTTTGTAAGATAATTAATTAACGTGCCGTCCAGCCACCGTCCAATGTGAGGTTGGCACCAGACATTTGGTCTGCCCCATCGGAGCACAGATACACAGCGGCCGCCCCTAATTGCTGAGGGGTCACAAACTGCAGCGATGGCTGTTTCTCCGACAGCAGCATGCGTGCCGCTTCTTCAATATCGACGCCCTCTTTTTTGGCCAAGGCTTGTATTTGCTTTTCGACCAGCGGTGTGCGCACCCAGCCCGGACAAATAGCATTACAGGTAATGCCTGAGCCGGCATTTTCCAGCGCAGTCACCTTGGTTAGTCCCACAACCCCATGCTTGGCTGCCACGTAGGCCGATTTATTGGCAGAGGCGACCTGGCCGTGGGCCGAGGCAATATTAATGATACGTCCCCACCCGTTCTGTTGCATGTAAGGCAGCGCTGCTGCCGTACCATGGAAGACGGCAGACAGGTTAAGCGCAATGACAGCGTCCCAGCGCTCAACAGGAAAATCCTCGATGCGGTCGGTGTGCTGAATGCCAGCATTGTTGACTAGGATATCAATCCCACCCAACGCATCGGCCGACTGCCTGATAAAGTCACGCGTCGCCTGTGCCTGCGATAGATCGGCGCTTACATAATGTGCCCGCACCGCAAACTCCTGCTCCAGGCCGGCTCGTTCCTGCTCAATGACACTGGGATCACCAAACCCGTTAATGACCACGTCGGCACCATTGGCGGCTAGTTCACGAGCCATGGCCAACCCGATGCCACTGGTTGAACCCGTCACAACCGCACGCTTGTTCTTAAGCATAGAAAACCCCTTTCTGACTTGTATACGAATGCCTGGCACAGGGTGTCAGCACAAAGCAAGTGTACCGCCGCCTAACGGCCTTGCCGCCCTGATGGGCGACACCTGGTTTTTTTGTTAAAATTGCCAGCTTGCTGTTTGGGGCCACGCGGCCTTTACAGCCTATGCGGACAGGTGGCAGAGTGGTTGAATGCGCCGGACTCGAAATCCGGTATACGTGCAAGCGTATCGTGAGTTCGAATCTCACCCTGTCCGCCACCCCTCCAGCAATGACGCGGGGCTAAGAAGAAATAATAAATTTACCCACCACTTTACCTGCCACACATAGGCTCTACCCCATTATCGGGGACGGATATTTCCCAGGCCCGGTTACACTGTCACAACCGCACTGGGCCGATTCACACCGACCAGGCAGGCAATACAACACCTATACTGAGTGCTTAATTATTACGTCACAAGAAACCGCCCCACGATACCTATATTGGCTTTGACCGCGGTCTTTGGCAAACAGAACGCAAGCCATCAATATGCTCATTTAGCTCATTTGGGATTGAGAGCCACATAGGATCAAGAACAAAGTCGATTCCCTTGCCTAACGTCCAGGGCCACATCGCCCTCAGTCAGACTGTCAAACGTTCTTTTTCCTTTCAACAGGTCAAACTCAACATCTGGCTTCAAGGCCCACTCAGCGTGTGCGAGGGTGCCAAGGCGTAAGGCCAGCTTTCTTTTCCGTCTCAACTGCTCATGAAGCCCTCTGCGGAAGACGGCCTCCTGCGACCTGCCGAAATCAACCGCCTTTTTGTGATTGGGTTGTGCATTTTCTTCTCAACGGGCGGACAATCATAGAAGAAGATTCTGTAAAGCGGATGCTTAACAGTTTTCTCCACCAAATGCATCAAAGCGTAGCGGCATGCCATATCTGCCATACGAGCAGCATTGTATGCATTGTGTGGCTCTATACGCCTGAACCTCTTTATGAAGTAGGCGCCATCGATTAGAACGGCTGCAGACACACAAGCTCCAGGCAAAAGAAAAGCCCAGAGGTTCGGCCGCCACCTTATTTGTGTGGTGCTTACTGCTAAGGGCTGGATAGGTTTTCAGTATATAAGTCCGCTTTAGCCCGTGTCAACTGCCACGGCCTCGCTTAGGCCATCCGTTTATACCCGCACCAATACTGGCAAACAGAATCGTCCGAGTACATATTGAAATCCAAAACAGCAAAACGGCTTTTTAAAATAAACGACCAAATCAAAGCCCCTTGTCAATCAACAGTCTTTTGTTGTTATGCAGCTATTATCTCGATTTCCGGGCGGCACGGCAGCATTCTTGCAGTGGAGTGAGCTCAGAACAACCATACAAACTGTCGTGGCCGTTTTACTGTCGTTTTTTTTAATGCAGCTATTGCCACTGCAGACAGTAACGTGGGCAGTATTTTCAGCCTTGTTTGTCGTGCAGGCCAGCGTTGGCGGCACGGTCGGCACTGCACTGCGGCGGGTAACAGGCGCTATGGTGGGTGCCGTATTAGCGGTGGTGCTTATTGTGCTTATTGGCACGGACCACACCGTTACAACGTTATCTTTGGGCGTTCTGATAATGAGCGTGCTGTCCATACGGTGGCCATCGTTGTCGTATGGTCTGGTCACGGTTTCTATTATTGCAGTCACACCCGGTATCGGTGTAGTTGAAGAAGCTGCAGAGAAACTGATTGCTGTGGCCATTGGTTCGCTTAGCGCCATATTGGCTTCCATGATCGCTTTTCCAATTAGCGCACGCCGTAAAGCCGTAACCCAACTGGCGGACGCGTTGCGTCTGGCGGCTGACTACATCGACACACTCATGACGGGCGTCATTGACGGGGATGGTCGAGACATTGATAAACAGGAATCGAAAGCCATTGACTCGTTACGCGCGGCCTCGGAGGTGTGGGAACGAATAAGCCTGGAACGGCCTGATCGTACTTATCATAAACGGCACTGCCCGCTACTATCCAAAGCATTATTAAACCAGACAAACCAACTGGGTAATTGCCTTGCCTTAACAAGACAGCTCAGCACAATGCGACCGCTGTATACGCTAGATGAAGAACAGGTCAAAGCCATGCGGGACTTCTCCGATTCGCTTTATGACCAGCTCACCCTGTTAAGTGACGCCATGGTGCACCACGAGGTCAACACGGACATACCCATGGCGTGGGAGCACTATCAACGTTTTTGCGAGGTGGTGGACGATTTGTCGCCCGAGGTGCATTCGCAGGAACAGCGGGAACACTTAATGGCCCTGAAATGGTCTTGCCATGCCATTTTGACGTGCCTGAATGCGTTGGTGGACGAAGTCAGAGGGAGCACGGCAGGCAAAGCTGCATAGTCGTCTACGTAGACGATCGGGCAGGTATACTGCTTAGATCAACCGCTTGATCGAATACGGAGCTGCGAATGAATGCGGGCCTGGAGCTACGCAACCTCCAGTGTTATCGGGGTTATCGGCTACTATTCAATGACCTGAACGCACAGGCCGCGCCCGGCCAGATGCTCAAGGTATCGGGGCCCAACGGCGCAGGCAAAACCAGCCTGCTGCGCCTTATTTGCGGGCTGCTGGCGCCCGCCCGCGGCCAAGTGCTTTGGCAAGGTAAAAAGCCTGCCACGCTGCGGGAAGAATTTGGCCGGCAACTTGTCTATATCGGCCATGCCACCGCCACCAAGAACGATCTTACTGTCATAGAAGACCTACGCAGCAATGCTGCTCTGGGCAGCGGGCTGGCGTTGTCTTCCCACTCCGCCATGGGCGCCTTACAGGGCGCAGCGCTGGATCAACATGCTCAAACGCCCGTGCGCCTTCTGTCACAGGGGCAACGTAGGCGGCTTGCGCTTGCACGTCTGGCCGCTCGTCAAACGTCCCGCTTGTGGGTTCTGGACGAACCCTTCACAGCACTGGATACGATGGCAACGCAATGGCTCTCTTCCTTATTGCTGGAGCATGCGCACCAAGGCGGTGTCACTGTGCTTACCAGCCATCATCATGTACCGTTGGACCCGTATATTGAGCAGGTCGAGGTGGCACTGTGAGGCACGAAAAAGCAGCCTCGGGCTTCATGACGGTCGTTCGCAAAGATCTGCGTCTTGCATGGCGCCGCCGGGCTGATGCTGTTGCCGCCTTGTTTTTTTTCATCATTGTCGCCAGTCTGTTCCCACTGGGTGGAGGCACCGAACCCGAGCTACTGCAACGCATGGCACCCGGAGTGATCTGGGTCGCGGCGCTACTTGCCTCGATGCTGTCGCTCACCCGCCTGTTCAGCGATGACTATGATGATGGCAGCCTTGAACAGATGTTGCTCTCAGCAACGCCCTTACCAGTGCTGGTTTTTGCCAAGGCCGCAGCTCAGTGGCTCATTAACGGCTTGCCGCTTATCGTGGTTTCGCCCCTGCTAGCCATTCAATACCATCTAAACGCAAGCGCCATCGTGACGCTTATGGTGGCATTGCTGCTGGGTACGCCCGTACTGAGCCTGATTGGCAGTATCGGGTCGGCATTGACAGTTGGCGTGCGTGGCGCCGCCATCTTGCTGGCGTTGCTTATTCTTCCGCTTTACGTACCTGTTCTGATCTTTGGGTCGGGTGCTGTGCAAGCCACCATTGACGGACAGGCAATTGGCGGCCATGTCTCGTTATTGGGAGCCATGCTGGCACTGAGCCTGGTGCTGGCACCCTGGGCTGCTGCTACTGCGCTGCGAATTGCCTACGACTAATCCTGGTTTTACTGCGCCGTAATCACCCGGTTCAGTACCACCTTAACTTCCTGGTTGCCCAGGTCTATGCCTTCCACATGCCCCTCGATATCGCCCTCTTGCGGATCGGCATTGCCGTCCTGAGACACCCTGGCCACAATATCGATACGCTCAAACGACGAGAGCATCATGCCGTCGATCATGGCGCTGTTATCGTCCAGCGTGAATTGCACAGGCCAGTCAGCAGCGGGCTTGCGTACTGCTGCTACCGGCATGGGTGGGCCTTCCGGCACACGTGCAAAAACAAAAAGCGTATCGCTTGGAGAAATCTTGTCGGCAACACTTTCATCCACCTCGATTGTTCCCGACACATCACGTTGGCCTGTCGCCGCGGGCTCTGACTGCATTGCTGCTTGGGTCTCGGGCGGTACCGGCCGCCCTTCTGCTTGCGCTAACAGTGCGACAACACGATCATGGTCCGGAGAATCCTCGGGGATGATGCTCTCAAGATGTCCCCAGTGCTTGCTCGCCAGTTCGTTGTCGCCTTGCTGCATTGCCGCTGCCCCCGCCAGGGCAAGCGCATTGGGGTTATCGGCATCCAGCTTTAATGCCTGGTTAACCAGCTCGGTAGGCTGACCGCTCAGGTCGCGGTCATTGAACCTACCCAATGCATTGGCGTATTCAACCAATAAATCCGGATTATCAGGCATCAGTTCAACGGCTTTCTCGTACGCCGATACCCCCTCAGAGAACTGGCCTGCAGCATCGTGGGAGCGTGCCAGCAATAGCCAGCGCTCACCGTTATCCTCGTCGTCCTTAAGCTTGTCCTTGAGTGTGTTGATCGTTTGCTGAATTTGCTCATTGGACGGCTCAGTCGATCCGTTTTCTGACGCGTCTGATGACACCATAGATACTAGCGCGGGCTGCCCGTTCATGACGTACACACCAATTGCTGTGATAGGTAACGCCATACCTACCAGCATGGGCGCTACCCAGCCTGTACGCTTTCCCCGTGTTCGGGTTGCTTTTTTACTTGCCTGACCAGCTTTTAACGCATCTTGCAGCAAGGCATTTCGGGCCGTATCGTATTCCTCACGGGTGATGTGATGGTTTTCCAGCTCCTTGTCCAGTTCACGTATGCTGGCCGACAGTACCGTCAGGTCCTCGTCGTGTGCCTGCCTGCTAGCCCGACGGTAAAACAAGGGAATCACAATCAAAGACACCGCTGCCACGGTTGCCGCAACGACAAACAACAAAAACAGCATCATGATGAAGACTCCTTGCTTGTTGATGCACCCAGAAGGCGTTGTGCTTCAAGCTCTTGTTCTGGCGTGAGCTCGGAAGCCGAAGAGAGCGGCGCCCGTTGGCGAATGGTTTTAGCCAGCGCCCAGACAGCCAGTAGCAGCAGCGCAAAAGGCCCCAACCACAAGAACCATGTCGTTGGCTTGAACGGGGGCTTGTACAACACAAAATCGCCGTAGCGTTCAACCATATAGTCGACCACCTCTTGGTCAGCGTATCCGGCCTTGAGCATTTCCCGGATCTGTTGGCGCAGATCTTGAGCCAGACTTGCGTGCGAGGCGGCCAGCGTCTCGTTCTGGCATTCAAGGCAACGCAGATTCTCTGCAATGCGCATCATGTGCGCCTCAAGCGCCGGGTCTTTGGCCACAGGCACAGCCTGCCGGGCCACAGCCAGGCTGGACAGAACACTCAGTGCAATCACAAGCAGCCACTTAACCATTGAACTTCCGCACCAGGGGCAAAATGGTTTCATCCAGGAGTTCCGGTGTCACCGGCCCGGCATGTTTGTAAAGAATGGTCCCGTTGCCATCGATCAGAAACGTTTCGGGCACCCCATACACACCAAAATCAATGCCAACGCGGCCATCCTTGTCGTAAAACGATTGGGTATAGGGATCACCAAACCGATCCAACCACCGCACCGCATTGGCCCGTTCGTCTTTATGATTCAAGCCATACACGGGTACAACGCCGCTGCGCGCCAAGTCCGTCAAGACCTGATGCTCCTGCCGGCACGCACCGCACCAGGAGGCCCACACATTCAGTAGCCACACTTGCTCGTCCACATCACTGGATGACAGGGTCTCACTGGCGTTGGCAACACCTGGCAAGGTAAAGTCGGGCGCCTTTTTTCCAACCAGAGGGGACGGCACATCGCGCGGGTTAAGCGTTAGACCCACCCCCAAAAATGCAACCAGCACCACAAAGATGATTAAAGGCAACCATGTCCGCTTCATGATGCTGTCCTCTTTTCAAGCACAAGGCCGGTTGCGGACGGCTCGGTCGGTTCTTTAGCCGATGACCGGGCGCGGCGGCGAATACGGTAACGCTTATCCAGTAGAGCCAGCCCCCCGCCGAAGGCCATCAGCAAGCCGCCTCCCCATATCCAGGCAACAAAGGGCTTGTGGTACGCCCGGACAACCCAGCCCCCATTTTCCAGAGGGTCGCCCAGGGCGACATATAAGTCTCGCGTCAGGCCGCTGTCTATGGCAGCAATGGTGGTGGGTGCCATGGAGTCTGCCGAAAGAAAGACCCGTTTCTCGGGCTGCAGGACAGTGACAATGCGGTCGTTTTTCAGCACGGTTACGGTCGCTCTGTCTGCCGTGTAGTTGGGCCCTCGGTGTGGCACCACATCGTTCAACCGAAAGTCATAGCCAGCCAAAGAAACCACATCGCCACGATGCATCACAACGTCTTGTTCCTGCTCAAAACTGACGACGGACGTAATACCAAACACCACGACGCCCATGGCAAAATGAGCCACGAGCATGCCGTAAAAGCTGGCTGGCTGCGAGCGCAAACGTGTCCAATGTTGCCGGGCCCGCTGCCGCCGCCGACCAGCCAGGTTAAGCAGCGTCGTGGTAAAAATCCAGAATGCCAGTAAATAGCCAAAACTTGTCAGGGCACGCCACTGACCAAACAGAAAAGGGGTCAACAAAGCCGCAACCAGGCTCACGATAATGGCCCAGCGCAGGCGTGTGGCCAGGTCACCAATCTCGGCTTTGCGCCAGCGGGCAATGGGCCCAATACCCATGAGAAACAGTGCTGGCGCCATCAGCGGAATAAACACCGCATTAAAGTAGGGTGGCCCGACGGACAGCTTTCCCAGCCCCAGGCCGTCAATCAATAAGGGATACAACGTACCCAGCAATACCGCACCGGCGGCAACGGTCAATACAACGTTATTGCCCAGCAGCATCGACTCACGCGATACCAGACTAAACCCGCCACTAGCTGCGACCTTGGCGCCCCGCCAGGCAAACAGGGCCAGCGACGCACCGGTGACCAATCCGAAGAACGCAAGGATGAACACCCCGCGCGTGGGGTCGGTAGCGAACGCGTGTACCGATGTCAGCACGCCGGAGCGCACCAGGAATGTGCCCAGCAGTGACAGAGAAAATGCGATGATGGCCAGCAGGACGGTCCACATCTTGAACGTATTGCGTTTTTCAGTCACGGCAAGTGAGTGGATCAGGGCCGTACTGACCAGCCACGGGACCAGCGATGCGTTTTCAACCGGGTCCCAGAACCACCAACCACCCCACCCCAATACGTAGTAAGCCCAGGCACTGCCAAGAGCAATGCCCGCAGTCAGAAAACACCACGACACCGTAGCCCACGGCCTGGACCAGCGTGCCCAGGCTGCATCCAGCCGACCCGATATCAGGGCGGCCATGGCAAAACCAAACGGCACAACGGTACCCACATAACCCATGTACAGCATAGGCGGATGCATGATCAGGCCGGGATCCTGCAACTGCGGGTTCAGGTCCTGGCCATTGGCCGGTGCCGGCAGAATTCGGTCAAAAGGGTTGGACGTAAACAGAATGAACAACAAAAAGCCGATCGTGATGATGCCTATGACCCCCACAATGCGTGCCAGCGTTTCTGCATCCAGATTGCGCGAAAAAATCGTGACGGCAAATGTCCAGAACGACAGGATCAGCAACCACAGCAAAATAGAGCCTTCGTGTCCGCCCCAGACGGCAGCCATTCGGTAACGTAGCGGTAATGCGGTATTGGAATGCTGCGTGACGTACAGAACTGAAAAATCATTGAAGACAAAAGACCACATCAGACTGCCAAAGGCCAGCAACACGAAAAACAGGACTCCGGCGGCCAATGGCCGCGCCAGGCCTGTCCAGTCGCTGCGCCCCAGCGCTGCACCCGCCAACAGAAATGCACACTGCGCGCCTGCCAGCATCAAGGCAATAATCAGGGAAAAGTGGCCTACCTCGGGAATCATGGTGTCTCCTCTGAACGCAAGGCTACCGTGGCATCATCAGCACGCTTTTGCTCAGCTTGTTTCATGGATTCCGCCGCTTCGGGAGGCATGTAATCCTCGTCATGCTTGGCCAGGACTTCGTCAGCCTTGAACACACCATCCGGGCCCATTTTGCCGTGCACGACCACCCCCTTACCCTCGCGGAACATGTCTGGAAGAAACCCCTGATACGTAACGGGGATGGATTCGCTGCCATCCGTAACCTGAAAATAGATATCGACGGTTGATGATGAGCGCCGCACACTGCCTTCACTCACCACACCACCCATGCGAAAGCGGGAACCGTGTGGCGCTTCGTCTGCCATGACCTCGGAGGGGCCAAAATAAAACACAACATTGCTTTGAAAGGCGTTAAGCACCAGCACGCTGGCAACAGCCGTCGCCAGCAGCCCGGCGCCAA
>DAHVSI010000027.1 GCA_027324645.1 Castellaniella sp.
GGGATTGAATAATTCAGCCAGGCACCGTGCCACTCTGGCGTCCGGAGCAAGCAACCGGTCGTACTCAGCTTTGCCAATAAACTGGGCAACGCGTTCGTTAAGCTGATCGAGCAAGAACCGGTTGAAGGGGATGCTGGTGTCGAGCAGCCAGTTGAAGCTGGCCTCAGGCAGCCGGATAACCGCAGAAGGCCGTAGTGCGACCACATCGTATTTCCGCGTCTCGCGTTTGAGCAGCGAGCCTTCGCCAATCCAGCCGCCTGCCGGCACACCGGTAAGAGAGGCCATTTTGCCATCGGCCGTGCCTACGGACACCTTGACCAGGCCGCTTTTTATGCCTAG
The DNA here is from genome assembly GCA_027324645.1 of Castellaniella sp. Taxonomy (GTDB): domain Bacteria; phylum Pseudomonadota; class Gammaproteobacteria; order Burkholderiales; family Burkholderiaceae_B; genus JAJYRX01. The sequence continues at coordinate 340 of DAHVSI010000027.1, forward strand.
CCAGGCATGTGCCGGCTCGCCTTTGCGTTCAATCATGGCGCCAGCCGGATATCGGGTGATTGAGACGTCCCGGGCCACGCGCTCCTGCTGCTCTGGCGTGAGCAGCTGGAACCAGGCAGCGGACTCAACCATATATATCTTGGACTCCATAAGGAATAACCCTGATAGGTTGGTGAATGTCAGGCGTGTGACAGTTGTATCAGGTGCAAACCGATACCGTTGGAGGGTCTGGTTGCGTGCAGGTTGGCACGGCCAAGCCTATGTTATGGCCCATTGTAGAAGAGAACCGTTTTCAGATCACTTGGGTGCACGAGTGTCTGCAGGCGCCCCGATGGCAGGAGACTATGACCAACAATTACTATGAGCCACGCGAGGCCGTGGACCCTGATGATCGTGAACGATCCCTGATGCAGCGGTTGCCCGATGTGCTGGCTCATGCCGGCACGCATGCGCCGGCGATCGCAAAACAGCTCGATCAAATCGACCCCCAGACCATCACGTCACGTGCGGCATTGGCCAGTATTCCCGTGCTGCGCAAAAGCGATTTGCTTTCCCAGCAGCATGCCTTTCGCCAAGATAACGACCAGCGCGCCGGGTCCGAGCGCACGACTGCCTTTGGTGGGTTTTCCACGATTGGCTGGGGCGAGGCTTTGCGTGTTTTTGCTTCGCCAGGGCCTATTTACGAGCCCGAAGGGGCACGCAAAGATTACTGGGGGTTTGCCAGGGCCCTGTTTGCAGCGGGCTTCCGTCCCCAGGGCCTTATTCATAACTGTTTTTCGTATCATTTCACGCCGGCCGGATCCATGATGGAGACGGCAGGCCATGCCTTGGGCTGCACCGTGTTTCCGGGTGGTACCGGGCAAACCGAACAGCAAGTGGCCGCCATGGTCGATTTGCAGCCGGATGGCTACACAGGCACACCCAGTTTTTTGCGCATCATAGTAGAAAAAGCTGAAGAAATGGGGATACAGCTGCCGGTTAAGCGAGCCCTGTTTTCTGGCGAGGCGTTTCCGCCGTCATTATGTGCCTGGTTTGCCAAGCGGGGGATTGTTGGCTACGAGGCCTACGGTAGCGCCGATCTGGGCATGGTGGCATACGAAACCGAAGCGCGTGAAGGTTTGGTGCTCAACGAAGACATGGTGCTCGAGATCGTGCGGCCAGGCACCAGCGAGCCTGTGGCTGATGGTGAAGTCGGCGAAGTCGTGATCACCACCTTCAATCCCGATTACCCGCTTGTCCGTTTTGGTACAGGCGACTTGTCAGCGGTGCTTCCGGGACAGTCCCCCTGTGGCAGAACCAACACCCGGATCAAGGGGTGGATGGGCCGTGCCGACCAGACCACCAAGGTCCGCGGCATGTTTGTCCATCCTGGCCAGGTGGATCAAATCGTTCGCCGGCATCCGGAAATCAGCAAGGCGCGGCTGGAAATTCGTGGCGAAATGGGCAACGACACCATGGTCCTGAAGGTGGTAGCGCCAGACAGCTCACCCGCGTTGCTGAACACGGTTGCCGACACGGTACGTGAACTGACCAAGCTGCGTGCACAGGTCGAGCCAGCTGAGCCGGGTAGTCTGCCCAACGATGGCAAGGTTATTGACGACCAGAGAAGCTACGAATAAAGACGGCTTCCAGAGGGCCCCATTACGCAAGGTAATGGGGCGTTGTGCTGTCCAGTATCAACTCTTGCGTGCGGCCAGTGCATTACCGGCCCGGCTATCAGCCCGTCTGCCCAGCTGGGCGGCAATCCATTGGCCGGTATCGACCAGCATGTCCAGGTCAATCCCCGTTTGTATGCCCATGCCATGCATCAGGTACACGACGTCTTCGGAAGCCACGTTGCCAGTGGCGCCTTTGGCGTAGGGGCAGCCACCCAGCCCAGCGACCGAACTGTGAAAAATACTGATGCCCGCCTGCATGGCAGCATAAATATTGGCGATGGCCTGACCGTACGTGTCGTGAAAATGTCCTGAAAAGGTGCCGGCATCCGCCAGTTCGGTCACGGTTTTCATGACGCGTTCAACACGCAGTGGCGTGCCTGTCCCAATGGTGTCGGCGATGTCAATTTCGTCACAACCCAAATCCAGCATGCGCCTGACGACATCGGCTACGGTGCTTGGATCGGTGGGGCCGTCGTAAGGACAATCCAGGGCACAGCTAATGCTGCCGCGCAGCCGGATGCCGGCATTGTGTGCGGCTTCGGCCACAGGTTCAAACCGGGCAATGGATTCAGCGATTGAGCAGTTGATGTTTTTTTGTGAAAAGGCCTCACTGGCTGCACCAAAAATCACCACCTCGTCGGCTTCTGCTGCCAGGGCGTCATCAAAGCCGCGCATATTGGGCGTCAGTGCTGAAAAGAGGGTGCCTTCGCGGCGCCGGATGCCTTCCATCACCTGGGTGCCATCGGCCATTTGCGGAACCCACTTCGGGGAGACAAATGAGGCGGCTTCGACGTTGCTGATACCGGCATCAGCCAGCCGGTTCACCAGTTCGATCTTGGTGGCCGTCTCAATAAACGTTTTTTCGTTCTGCAAGCCATCGCGCGGGGCGACCTCAACGATTTTTACCTTGTCGGGCAGAGCCATGTTTATGTCCTGTCAAAATGTTCAACTATCATCATAGTAGCCCTTCATTGCTGCTGGTAGCTGCCATCGGGCAAGCGGTGGATCAGTTCGCGGAGCTCCAGGTCAAGAAGTGCCGCCTTGATGGTGGAGACGTCCAGCCCGGTGCGCTGCAGCAGCGCGTCAGGGTGTAGCGTATCGTGCCCCAAGGCAGCAAGCACGTTCTGGGCATTCGCGTCGTCAGGCGGGCGTTTTGCAGGCCGCGCGATGCTGGCTAATGCGGGCAGGCCTGGCTGGCGCAATTCGTCGTGAATATCGTGCGCTGATTCGACCAGACGGGCGCCCTGCCGGATCAGTGCATGGCAGCCCCGGGACAAAGGGGAGTGGATAGAGCCTGGAATGGCAAAGACTTCGCGCCCCAGTTCGGTTGCCAGACGGGCGGTAATGAGCGATCCGCTTTGGCGGGCGGCTTCAACCACCAAGACACCCCGACTAAGTCCGGCAATGAGACGATTACGTTTGGCAAATTGCCAGGGTTGGGCGCGTGTGCCCAGCGGAAATTCGCTGATCAACAGGCCATGGCGTGCAATGCGGTGCGCAAGATCCCGATGGCGCGCGGGATACACCTGGTCAATACCTGTCCCGCATACGGCAATCGTGCTGCCGCCTTGTTCGCCGGCCAGCAGCGCCCCTTCATGCGCTGCGGCGTCGATGCCAAGCGCCAGCCCGCTGGCGATGGTCCAGCCGGCTTCGGCCAGATGTTGTGCAAAGGCCTTGGCGTTGGCCACTCCGCCTGCGGTGGCGCTGCGGGCACCGACCATCCCCAATGCGGGTTGTTGCAGCAATTCAGGGCGGCCATGCGCATAAAGCACAATTGGCGGGTCGGCGGTTTCCAGCAAGGGGGCCGGGTAGCCCGTGTCTGCAAGCGTCAGCAGGTGACGATTGGGTTGTGATAACCATTGTGTGGCATGGTTGGTTGCCGTTTCGACCTGGGCGGTGGGCGGCTGGCTAAGCCGATGGGCCACCTCTTGCGGTACATGCCGGCGCAGGGTGGCTGCCGTCTGGCTGAATACGTCCTGGGGTAGACCGAGCCCTGCTAGCAGGCTTCTGGCACGTGCCGGACCAACATCCGGTTCCAGGGATAGCCGTAACCAGGCTCTGGTCTCATTCAGGTCAGGTTGGGAGGTCATCCGTTAAGTGTGGCATGTTCTGCACGATGCGACGACCCCTGAACAGGCCGTAAAAGTCCGGGTGAGGGGAAAATTTGTTTTATCATAGAGACTTGCACAGGTTTTATTGGATTGTTTCATGGCTTTGCTCCCAATTCTTCACTACCCAGATCCGCGTCTGTACAAGACGGCTGCACCTGTTGCCCAGGTAGATGACCGTATCCGCAAGCTGGTGCGCGATATGGCCGAAACCATGTATGCTGCGCCCGGCATCGGGCTGGCTGCAACGCAGGTCGACGTACACGAGCGTGTCATAGTGATCGACATTTCTGAAGAGGGCAACGATCTGCTGGTACTGATCAACCCCGAGATCATCGAAAGCAGTGACGACAGGCAGGTGTACGAAGAAGGTTGCCTGTCGGTGCCCGACGTCTATGACGAAGTCGAACGCGCTTTGACGATTCGTGTCCGTGCCCTTGATCAGCAAGGCGAGCCGTTTGAGTTTGAGGCAGATGGCCTGCTGGCAGTTTGTGTACAGCACGAGATCGATCACCTCAATGGCAAGGTGTTCGTCGAATACCTATCCCGGCTCAAGCAGGATCGTATCCGCACGCGCTTGCGCAAGCTGGCGCGTCAACGCGAACGCGAAATGCAAACGGTCTGACTGCTGGAACACAGGATGCGAGTTGTCTTTGCCGGTACGCCGGATTTTGCCAGGCATGCCCTGGAATGCATTGTGCAGGCAGGCTACGATGTGCCGCTGGTATTGACCCAGCCCGACCGACGGTCTGGCCGTGGCATGCGGGTCACCCCCAGTGCAGTCAAGCAGTGTGCAATGGATGCAGACATACCGGTTTGCCAGCCACGCAGTTTGCGGCTGGATGGCAACTATGCGGACGATGCCCGGACCGCCCGGCAAGCCTTGCAGGCTGCGCAGCCGGATGTCATGGTGGTAGCCGCCTATGGGCTGCTGCTGCCGGACT
>DAHVSI010000044.1 GCA_027324645.1 Castellaniella sp.
TTTTCCTTGAGTTCGTTAAGAAACTTGATGGGGCCGACCTCGCCGGGCTCGTCCGGCTCAATACCTGGACGGGGGTTTTTGAGCATGGCTAAGGCATGCAGCGGGATATCGGGACGGCTCCAGGCGTTAGGCGCTGGCGACAGATCGTCAGTGTTTGTTTCGCCACTGACTTTGAATACGGTAACCGTCAGGCTTTCGGGGACTTCGGGGCGGCTGGTAAACCACTCCGCATCGGCCCAGCTTTGCAATACTTCCTGAGCATAGGCGTTGCCCTGGTCGGCTTTGTCCTTGACATCGTGAAACGCGTCAAAGACCAGCAGTGTTTTCTTGAGCGCGTCAGCAGCAACCGGGGCAAGCTCTTTGTTATCAAGCAGCTCGAGCAGGGCGCTGATGTTGTATCCGCCCAGCATGGTTCCCAGCAGTTCGGTAGCCTGTTTTGGTGTGATCAGTGGGCACTGTTCGGTGCCGTGGGCCACAGCAGCAAGATAAGACGCTTTGACGCTGGCTGCTTCGTCTACCCCGGCTGGCACGCGGTTGGTCAAGAGACTGAGCAAAAAGGCTTCCTCACCGGCGGGGGGTGCTTTCAGGAGCTCAATAAGATCAGCAGTTTGCCGAGCAGTCAGGGGTAGTGGTGGGATGCCGATCGCTTCCCGGGCAGCGGCTTCTTCACGATAGGATTCGAGCATAGATCGCCTTTTTTTGAATAGATTTTTAATTCAGAAAATGAAGTTCGCTCGCATTGTAGAAGGAAGCTCGCTGCAGTGCAACAGTCTTATGTCTTATATAAGACTAAAGTAGGTCCTGATATTCCGGATGGCGCTTGATCCACGCTTCTGCATAGGAGCAGACTGGTCGCACGCGCCAGTTGTTTTCCCGGGCGGTGTCCAGTGCAAAGCGGGTCATGTCGCCCGCAATGCCACGTCCACCAACTTTTTCAGGGACACGGGTGTGCGTGATCACCATGGTATTACCGTCCAGCTCGTAGTCAATCAGACTGGTCGTCTGGTCTTCTGTAAGCTCAAAGCGGTGCTCCTGTGGATTGTGGGTAATAGAACGGGTCATAAGTCGTACTTCCTTTGCAAAATGGTTTGAATCCGGTAGTCATGTTTCAGATGACGTATAAATCAACGTACTCGTGCACGGGCATGGTTTCAAGCGTCTTCTGGTCAAACGATGCGTCAAGAATACGCTGCTGTTGTTTGCTTGGGAAACGCCGGGCGAGGTTAATGCGAAACTTTTCTTCCAGCAGGGGGATGCCCTCGTCACGGCGAACCCGGTGCCCCAGTGGATACGCCAACATTACTTCGTCCAGGGTTGTGCCGTTTTTAAGCTCAAGGGTCAGGCCATTGGCAATGGCACGCTTGTCGGGATCGTGGTAGTCACGGGTCAGTGCAGGGTCTTCAATACAGCTGATGCGTTCGCGTAATGCATCGATACGCGGATCGGCCGCTACATCGTCCTCGTAATCCTCGGCAGTCAGTCTGCCAAATATCAGGGCAACGGCCACCATGTACTGAATGCAGTGATCCCGGTCCGCCGGATTATCCAGTGGGCCGGTCTTGTCAATAATACGCATGCAGGCTTCGTGCGTGCGAATGTTCACCTGGGCAATATCGCTGGCTTCCATGCCCAGATCCGTGAGCGTTTGATGCAGGATCAGTGCGGCCTCTACGGCTGTTTGGCCATGGAATTCGGCCGGGAAGGCAATCTTGAACAAAATGTTTTCCATGACGTAGCTACCGTATGGTCGCTGAAACTGAAATGGCTTGCCTTCGAACAGCACGTCATAAAACCCCCAGGTTGGGGCGGTCAACGCTGATGGGTAGCCCATCTCGCCCGTTTCGGCGATCAGGGCCAGCCGGACGGCCCGGCTTGTTGCATCTCCTGCCGCCCAGCTCTTGCGGCTGCCGGTATTGGGGGCGTGACGGTAGGTGCGCAATGCCTGGCCGTCAATCCAGGCGTGCGAAATAGCGTTAAGCAATTCATCGCGCGATAAGCCCAGAAGCCCTCCTGCTACAGCGGTAGAGGCCACCTTGACCAGGATAACGTGGTCAAGACCGACACGGTTGAAGGCATTCTCCAGTGCCAGGCAGCCCTGTATTTCGTGGGCCTGGATCATGGCCGTGAGCACGCGGTCCATGGTCAGCCCCGGCTTGCCCACAGCAACGGCTCGCCGTGATAGCCAGTCTGCCAGCGCCAGAATAGCTCCCAGGTTGTCAGAAGGATGTCCCCATTCGGCAGCCAGCCACGTGTCGTTAAAATCCAGCCAGCGCACAAGCGTGCCAATATCAAAGGCAGCCTGGACCGGGTCCAGCTCAAAAGACGTGCCTGGTACGCGCGCACCATGGGGGACCGTCGTGCCTGGCACAAGGGGACCCAACAGTTTGGTGCAGGTTGGGTAAGAGAGCGCTTCAAGGGCACAGCCCAGACTGTCAATCAGGCAATGTCGGGCCGTATGGCGAGCCAGCTCAGTACCTGTTTCATTGCCAAGCACGTAGTCGGCAATGTCTTGAATGACGGTGTCAAACTCTGGGCGGGTTGCGGAAAGGGTAGCCATAGCGGTCTCCTGTTCATGAGGTGAACACCGCTGCAACCACAAGCACGCCAGGAAGCCGGTCTGGACAGCCGGCATCGCCCGGTTAATGGGCGATGCCTGAGCCAATTAGCGCTTGTCCAGCGGAACAAACGTTAGATTATCGGGGCCGACATAGTTGGCTGTCGGGCGAATAATCTTGTTGTCGACGCGCTGTTCAAGAATGTGTGCAGCCCAGCCGGCTGTGCGTGCAATGACAAACAGCGGTGTAAACATTGCGGTAGGCACGCCCATCATGTGGTACGACACCGCAGAAAACCAGTCCAGGTTAGGAAACATTTTCTTGGCGTCCCACATGACGCTCTCGATTCGTTCCGCAATATCGTACATTTTGGTGTTATTTTCGGCTTCTGACAATGTCTTGGCCACGGTCTTGATCACCTGGTTACGGGGATCGGACACGGTGTATACCGGGTGGCCAAAGCCAATGATGACTTCTTTGTTGCCCACGCGTTCGCGAATATCAGTCTCTGCCTCGTCGGGCGTTTCGTAGCGCTTCTGAATGTCGAAGGCCACTTCATTGGCGCCCCCGTGCTTGGGACCGCGCAAGGCACCAATGCCCCCGGCAATGGACGAATAGATGTCAGAGCCGGTGCCGGCAATGACGCGGCAGGTAAAGGTGGATGCGTTGAATTCATGCTCCGCATACAGATTGAGCGAGACATTCATGGCGTGCACCCATTCTTCAGAGGGTTGCTCGCCGTGCAACAGGTGCAGGAAATGCCCACCGATGGTGTCATCGTCAGTGTGAACATCAATGATTTCGCCGTTGTGACTGTAGTGATACCAGTACAGCAGTGCGGAGCCCAGGCTTGCCATCAGCTTGTCGGCAATATCGCGTGCTTCAGGATGGTTATGATCCTCCCGTTCGGGCAGGACGCAGCCCATTACTGACACGGCAGTGCGCATGACGTCCATGGGATGCGAAGCGGCGGGTAGTTCTTCGAGCGCCCGCTGTACCTGGATAGGCAAGCCGCGCAATCTGCGCAACTTGGCCTTGTAGGCACGCAACTCGGTCCGGTTGGGCAGTTTGCCATGGATGAGCAAGTGGGCCACTTCCTCAAAATCGCAGGCGTCAGCCAAATCAAGAATGTCGTACCCGCGATAGTGCAGGTCATTGCCGCTCAGGCCAACGGTACACAAAGCAGTATTGCCCGCTGTGACACCAGACAGGGCAACAGATTTTTTGGGCTTACGTGCGGGGGTGGAGGTTTCAGCCATGAATGACTCCTATTCCGTGTGTTGGGGCTTAGCCTTGTTTGTTCTGGGCAAACAGGGCGTCCAGATGTGCTTCGAATTCGTGGTACCGAATACGCTCGTAAAGCTCTTCGCGAGTTTGCATCGTGTCTACCACGTTTTTTTGATGGCCATCCCGCCGGATGGCTGTGTAGACTGCCTCGGCTGCCTTGTTCATGGCCCTAAATGCTGATAGCGGATACAGCACGATGCCCACATCCACGCTTGCGAGTTCGTCCACTGTAAACAGGGGTGTCTGGCCAAACTCAGTAATATTGGCCAATACGGGTACGTTGAGTGCGCTGGTGAAGCGCTGGTACGTGTCCAGATCGTACGAGGCCTCGGCAAAGATAGCGTCAGCCCCGGCTTCTACACATGCCTGTGCCCGTTCAATTGCTGCCTCAACGCCGTCGACCGCTATGGCATCAGTGCGGGCTATGACAAAAAAGTCGGTGTCGGTGCGTGCGTCAACAGCCGCCTTGATGCGATCGGCCATCTCACGCGTGGTGACGATTTCTTTGCCGGGGCGGTGCCCACAGCGCTTGGCGCCAACCTGGTCTTCGATGTGGCATGCGGCGGCACCGTATTTAATCAGGCTTTTGACGGTTCTTGCTATGTTGAATGCGGAAGGGCCAAACCCCGTATCCACATCCACCAGCAAGGGCAGGTCGCACACATCGGTAATGCGCCGGACATCAGTCAGCACGTCGTCGAGTGTGTTGATACCAAGATCGGGCATGCCCAGGGATCCCGCGGCAACCCCTCCGCCGGACAGATAAATCGCACGGTAGCCCGCGCGTTGTGCCAGCAGCGCGTGATTGGCATTAATTGCACCAATGACCTGCAGTGGCTGTTCTTCCTTGAGGGCTTGCCGAAACAGGGCGCCCGGTGAGACAGGACGTGTCATGAATGCCTCCGGTTAATTGAGCAGATGCTTGATGCCATCGCGCTCTTCAAGCAGCTCTTGTAGTGTGTAGTCCATGCGCTCGCGTGAGAACGCGTCGATCTCCAGACCTTCGATGCGCGTGTAGCGGCCATTTTCAGTGGTGACGGGTACACCGTAAATGATGCCCTCGGGTATGCCGTAGGAGCCGTCGGACGGGATGCCCATGGTGACCCATTCTCCATTGGACCCCAGTACCCAGTCACGGATATGGTCAATGGCTGCATTGGCTGCGGACGCCGCAGAGGACAACCCACGAGCTTCGATAATGGCCGCACCTCGCTTGCCCACTTTGGGGATGAATTCGTTGCGGTTCCAGTCATCGTCATTGATGAGTGTGGCCAGGTCTTGTCCATTGGCCGTGGCAAAGCGGATGTCCGGGTACATGGTTGGGGAATGATTGCCCCAGACAATCAGTTTCCGGATGCTGGCAACGGCCTGGCCCGATTTTTGTGCCAGCTGGGACAACGCTCGGTTATGGTCCAGACGGAGCATGGCGGTAAAGTTTTCCGCCGGCAGATCGGGTGCCGATTTCATGGCAATGTACGCATTTGTATTGGCAGGGTTGCCAACGACCAGCACTTTGACATCGCGATTGGCCACGGCATTGAGAGCCTTACCCTGTTCAGTGAAGATTTGTGCGTTGACCTCAAGCAAATCTTTGCGCTCCATGCCGGGGCCGCGTGGCCGTGCACCAATCAGCAGGGCGATGTCAGCATCTTTGAACGCCGTGTTGGGGTCGCTATGGGCGCTCATGCCTTCCAGCAACGGAAAAGCACAGTCATCCAGTTCCATCATGACCCCTTGCAGGGCCTGTTGTGCTTTTTCGTTGGGGATCTCCAGTAACTGAAGAATCACGGGTTGATCTTTGCCGAGCATTTCGCCGGAGGCAATACGGAAGAGCAGGGCATAACCGATTTGACCGGCCGCGCCTGTCACGGCTACGCGCATGGCGGGTTTTGTCATGAGGAGTCTCCTGGTCGGGAGGTTGGAAAATGTTGGCCGAACGACTACCACAGAGGTGCGCCGCCGACACGGCAATTATCAGTGTAATGGGTTTGTGCCCATTCGAGCATTCCCGCATATGCCATGAAGCTCTGCAAACGCGTGAATTGGGGCTAACTTATATCATATATAAGACAAAAGACGTTAGACAGTTAAGGTCCGACGTGCGAAAATACTTGTTGTTCTGCGGTGCGGGTACCCCGTGTGCTCTTATCATCACTGTGTCGTGCCGCCGCCTTGTCTACTTGCATTTTATCTTGGTTTTTACTGGTCAGTGTATGTCCAATACACCGCATACTCATCTTATGGCAGGTGCTGGTCAATCCAGCCGCAGCACGGCCTATAGCCCCTTATATAAACAAATAAAAGGGCTGTTGCTAAACAGCCTTGACCAAGGCGAATGGAAGCCAGGCCAGGTTATTCCCAGCGAAATGGACCTGGCTGCGCGGTTTCAGGTCAGTCAGGGCACCGTACGCAAAGCCATTGACGAACTCGCAGCAGATAATCTGCTGGTGCGCCGCCAAGGCAAGGGTACATTCGTGGCCACCCACCACGAGGCCCGCGTACGTTTCCGGTTTTTACGCTTAAGCTCCGATACGGGCCGACCCGCTGCACCACGTAGCCATATAATTGAGTGCAGCCGCGTGCGTTGCCCGGCCGACATCGCCGGCCTTTTGCAAATTCGCACCGGCGACCGGGTGGTTAACCTCAAGCGCCAGTTATCATTTGATGGTGTGCCCGTCATTTTGGACGATATCTGGTTGCCAGGCAGCGTTTTCAAAAACCTGACTGAAGACACCATACGGCAAAACAACAAACCGTTATACGCGCATTTCGAGACCGAATACGGCGTCAGCATGGTGCGGGCTGATGAAAAGATCAAAGCCGTTGCGGCCACCGAGCAGCAGAGTGCGATACTTGATGTCGTGCAGGGCACCCCACTGCTTTCTGTCGAACGCGTATCTTTTACTTATGGCGATAGGCCAATGGAGGTACGGCGAGGGCTATATGTCACCGAGTCATTTCATTACAGAACCAGCCTGAATTGAAATTCCGGCCGTTCTGTGATTTGATACGCACGGCGCAAATAAGCGAAAATACTGTTGCGCCCAGTAATATTTGTTTTTCATCCATCGAGGCTACCATGTCCGACCCAGCATCCAGACCGCGTCCGCAGTATCGCAACCTCAGTCTGTCACAAATTCTGAGCTATCGTCTGCCCCCGGCGGCCAAGACCTCCATCCTTCATCGCATCAGTGGCGCTTTGCTTTTCCTTGCCTTGCCGCTGGTCTTGGTCCCCCTCTTTGCACTTAGCATCACCTCCCCGCAAAGTTACGCCAGCATGGCGCAGTGGGTGTCCAACCCCTTATGCAAGCTGGTCCTTCTGGTGCTTATCTGGGGTTACGCTCACCACTTTTGTGCAGGCATCCGGTACCTGACACTCGACATGCATATTGGTAATGATCGTGAGCCATCGCAGCGTTCCGGCGCGATTGTTCTGGGCGTCAGTCTTGCGCTTACGCTGGTGTTTGCTCTTAAATTGTTTGGGGTCTGGTAATGGAAACTCAAGAACGTATCGGAAGAAAGCGCCTGATTGTTGGCGCACATTACGGCACCGTTGATTTTATTGTGCAGCGCGTTACCGCGGTCATCATGGCCATTTATACGGTGGTGCTGTTTCTGGGGTATCTGTTTACCCCGCAAATGGATTTTGAGTCCTGGCGCAGACTGTTTCTGTTTACTGTCGGCGCCTTGCCGCTTGGCCAGATGCTGGCCACCCTGGCTTTCTTGTCGGTGTGCTGGCATGCCTGGATTGGCGTCCGTGACATCTGGATGGATTACGTCCGTAGTTCCGGCCTGCGCCTGCTTATGCAGACGCTGACCATCCTGTGGCTGGTTGGCACGCTTGTTTATTTTGTCAAAATTCTCTGGAGCATATAAGCCGTGGCTGCTGTGAAAAAATCCTTACCCCGTCGCCAGTTTGATGTGGTGGTTGTGGGCGCCGGCGGTGCCGGCATGCGTTGTTCGTTGCAGCTTGCTCAGGCCGGCCTGTCCGTTGCCGTTCTGTCCAAGGTGTTTCCCACCCGTTCCCATACCGTCGCAGCGCAGGGCGGTATTGGCGCCTCGCTGGGCAACATGAGCGAAGATCACTGGAACTGGCACATGTACGACACCGTCAAGGGGTCAGACTGGCTGGGCGACCAGGATGCAATTGAATACATGTGTCGCGAAGCTGCTCATGCGGTTTACGAACTCGAGCACTTTGGCATGCCTTTTGACCGCAACGCCGATGGAACCATCTATCAGCGGCCATTTGGTGGGCACACTGCCAATTTTGGTGAAAAAGCCGTACAGCGTGCCTGTGCAGCCGCAGACCGCACAGGTCACGCCCTGCTGCATACCCTGTACCAGCGTAATGTCGCCGCCCGTACTCAGTTTTTTGTCGAATGGATGGCGCTCGACCTGCTGCGTAACGCGGATGGCGATGTCGTGGGTGTCACGGCGCTCGAAATGGAAACAGGCGAGATCTATATCCTGGAAGGCAAGGCGACAGTGCTGGCTACTGGTGGCGCAGGCCGCATCTGGGCGGCTTCGACCAACGCGTTCATTAATACGGGCGATGGCCTGGGCATGGCGGCGCGTGCGGGTTTGCCCCTGCAGGATCTTGAGTTCTGGCAATTCCATCCCACCGGGGTATCCGGTGCCGGCGTGCTCATTACAGAAGGTGTGCGCGGCGAGGGCGGCATCTTGCTCAATAAGGATGGTGAGCGCTTTATGGAGCGCTATGCGCCCACGCTTAAAGATCTGGCTCCGCGCGACTTCGTGTCCCGCTCCATGGACCAGGAAATCAAGGAGGGGCGCGGTTGCGGCACCAATGGCGATCACGTCGTCCTTAAACTCGATCACCTGGGTGCCGACACGATCAAAAAGCGTTTGCCGTCCATTCGCGAAATTGCCATCAAGTTTGCCAACGTCGATCCCATCAAGGATCCCATTCCAGTCGTGCCCACGATCCACTACCAGATGGGTGGTCTGCCTACCACCATTCACGGCCAGGTTCTTGACCGTGTCAACGGTGAAGACCGCATTGTCAACGGCTTGTACGCGGTCGGAGAGTGTGCAGCTACCTCGGTACACGGCGCCAATCGCCTGGGTACCAACTCGCTGCTGGACCTGGTGGTGTTTGGACGGGCGGCTGGTAACTTCATTGTTGAACAGCGCCTGGATAATCAGCACGCGCACCAGGATGTTCCACAAGAGGCCGTTGATTATTCGCTTAACAGGCTCGACAAGCTCGAGTCCCGCAAGTCGGGCGAAAGCGTATCCGAAACGGCCAGTGCCATCCAAGTCAGCATGCAGGCGCATTGCGGCGTGTTCAGAACCTTGGAAATGCTTAATGAAGGGGTCGAGCAGATTGAAGGCCTGACGGAAAAGGTCGACAACATTTGCTACAAGGACAAGTCACAAGTCTTCAACACAGCTCGTGTCGAGGCGCTCGAACTGACCAATATGATCGAAGTGGCACGGGCAACAATCAAATCAGCGGCCAACCGCACCGAAAGCCGGGGTGCCCACGCGCTAAATGACCATCCTGAGCGCGATGATGATAACTGGCTGCGCCATACGCTGTGGTATTCAGAAGGAGGGCGGCTGGACTATCGCCCGGTGCAAATGAAGCCGCTCAGCGTCGATAGCGTTGCACCACAGCCCCGGACTTTCTAGGCAGGACACAGTCATGAGTGAAAAACGAGTCGTTAAATTTGAAATCTACCGCTACGATCCCGACAGGGACGAGCGGCCGTACATGCAAAAGCTTGAGGTTGAGCTGCAGCCAACAGACAAGATGCTGCTTGACGCGTTGGTGCGTATCAAGAGTGACGTTGATGACAGCCTTGCGCTGCGGCGCTCATGCCGGGAAGGCGTCTGCGGTTCCGATGCCATGAATATCAATGGTAAAAATGGCCTGGCCTGTACGACCAACCTGCTGGACCTTAAACAGCCCATCGTGCTTAGGCCCCTGCCGGGTTTGCCTGTTGTGCGTGACTTGATTGTCGATATGACGCACTTTTTTGATCAGTATCATTCGGTTAGCCCGTACCTGATCAACAACACGCCTCCGCCGGAAAAGGAGCGTCTGCAGTCTCCCGAAGCGCGTGAGGAACTTGACGGTCTCTACGAATGTATCCTGTGCGCTTGTTGTTCAACTGCGTGCCCTTCATTCTGGTGGAACCCTGACAAGTTTGTGGGGCCGGCGGGCCTGTTGCAGGCTTATCGGTTTATCGCTGATTCCCGCGATGAGGCAACCGCAGAGCGGCTGGATCATCTTGAGGACCCTTATCGCTTGTTCCGTTGCCATACCATCATGAACTGTACGGATGTCTGCCCCAAGGGGCTCAATCCCTCCCATGCAATTGGCAAGATCAAGGAAATGCTTGTGCGCCGGACTATCTAGCGCCTGGCCTGATCAATGAATACGCTATCTCAACTGGACCGGGCCCGTCTTCGTTGGCGGGCTCGTCGCGGGCTGCTGGAAAATGATCTGATCATTACACGGTTTCTGGACCATTATGAAACAACCCTGACAGACAAGGACGTCGCGGCGTTGATCAGGCTGTTTCAGATGGATGACACTGACTTGCTCGATGTCTTGCTGGATCGTGCCCAGCTTGTCGGTGACTATGAAACACCTGATACACGCCGTTTGGTAGCCCTGATGCAAAAACTGTAACTTTTTAAGGATATGTTATGCAATTGTCAGATAAGAAAGTGACGCTATCGTTGTCTGATGGGGGCCAGGCAGTCGAGTTGCCCGTTTATTCGGGCACAGTCGGCCCTGACGTAATTGACATCAGGAAGTTGTACGGTGGAACAGGCATGTTCACGTATGATCCGGGCTTCATGGCAACCGCATCGACAGAATCGGCGATCACTTATATTGATGGCGACAAGGGCGAATTACTGTACCGTGGCTATCCTATCGAACAGCTGGCACAACAGCGTAACTTCCTTGATGTGTGTTATTTGCTTCTGAATGGCGATTTGCCGGACGCTGAGCAACTGACCGAATTTGACGCACTGGTGACTAACCACACCATGGTCCATGAGCAAATGTATGCGTTTATGCAGGGGTTCCGGCGTGATGCGCATCCTATGGCTGTGCTCACTGGCCTGGTCGGTGCACTGTCGGCGTTCTACCACGACTCTACCGACATCGCCAATGCCAAAGATCGGCGTACATCAGCCATCCGTATCATCGCAAAGATGCCCACCTTGGTGGCGATGGCGTACAAGTACTCGCTGGGCCAGCCCAACATCTATCCACGCAATGAGCTGTCCTACACCGGCAACTTCTTGCGGATGATGTTCGCTACTCCTACCGAGGACTACCACGTCAACGAAGTGGTTGAGCGCGCACTCGATCGCATATTCATTTTGCATGCTGATCATGAGCAAAACGCATCCACCTCAACCGTAAGGCTGTGTGGCTCTTCCGGCACCAGCCCGTTTGCGGCCATTGCAGCCGGTATCGCCTGCTTGTGGGGGCCCGCCCACGGTGGCGCCAACGAAGCGGCGTTGCAGATGCTTGAGCAGCTGCAGGCCCAGGGCGGCGTGGAGAAGGTTGGGGCGTTCATGGAACAGGTCAAGGATAAAACGTCGGGTGTTCGCCTGATGGGCTTTGGCCATCGCGTCTATAAAAATTACGATCCACGTGCACGGCTTATGCAGGAAACGTGCAAAGAAGTGCTGCAGGCGCTTGGGCTCGAGAACGATCCGTTGTTCAAGCTGGCTATGGAGCTGGAGCGCATTGCACTTGAAGACGACTACTTTGTCGAGCGCAAGCTGTACCCCAACGTTGATTTCTACTCGGGCATCGTACAGCGTGCCATCGGGATTCCCACATCCATGTTCACGGCCATTTTTGCGCTGGCACGCACAGTGGGCTGGATTGCTCAATGGGACGAAATGCTGACTGATCCCAATTACAAGATTGGCCGGCCGCGTCAACTTTATGTTGGAGCACAGCGGCGCGACGTACCTGCTGAACGCTAAGCGTCAATTCGCAGCCAGAAACAAAGAGGCCAGATCCATATGATATGGATCTGGCCTCTTTTTGCTTGCACTGCTTTAGCCTATGACGGCATCCTTATGTTCTTGCTGCGCATCCACAACAGCCAACGCTGTCATGTCAACAATGCGCCGCACGGTGGCACTGGTGGTAAGGATGTGAACTGGGCGGGCAGCACCCAACAATACCGGACCCATGGCCACACCGTTACTGCCTGTCATTTTGAGCGTGTTGTAGGTGATGTTGCCAGCATCCAGATTAGGCGTAATCAGCAGGTTGGCCGGGCCCTTCAGTGCCGAATCGGGGAAAGCTTTGACGCGAATGGTTTCCGACAGGGCCGAGTCAGCATGCATTTCGCCATCCAGCTCGATGTGCGGGGCGCGTTGCATAATTAGCTTGCGTGCCTGCGCCATTTTGCTGGCCGACGCAGTGCGCCGGCTGCCAAAGTTGGAGTGTGAAAGCAGCGCAACCTTTGGCACAATGCCAAAGCGCCTGACTTCTGCTGCGGCCTGAATGGTCATGTCGGCAATTTCTTCAGCCGAAGGGTCCTCGTTGACATGGGTATCACAGACAAAGAGGGTCTGGGTCGGCAGGATAAGGGCGTTCATGGCGGCAAATACCTCGGCGTCCTCGGCCAGGCCAATGATATCCTCAACATGCTCGAGCTGGTCATAAAAACGGGTGCTGACCCCGCAGATCAGGGCATCCACATCGCCGCGGCGCATCAGCATGGCACCGATGATGGTGTTATGTTTGCGCACCAGTGCCTTGGC
>DAHVSI010000137.1 GCA_027324645.1 Castellaniella sp.
CGGGCAATGGCCACCCGCTGCTGCTGCCCACCCGATAGCTGGCCTGGGTACTTGTCGGCCTGGTTGCCTATATTGACACGATCCAACAAGGCACGGGCTTCTTTATCGGCGGTTGCCATGTCTTTGCCACGCACCTTGCGTGGAGCGAGGGTGACGTTTTCGATAACCCGTCGGTGAGGATACAGGTTGAACTGCTGAAACACCATGCCCACTTTTTTTCGCATGGCCCGTAGCGATGACTTGGCACGGCCATCAGGCAGCAGCGCGTGCTCCAGGACTTGCAGGGAACCCTGTTGAAATTCTTCCAGACCGTTGATGCAACGGATAAGCGTAGACTTGCCTGATCCGCTGGCACCAATAACAACCACGACCTCGCCAAAACTGATAGAGAGGTCGACATCTTTTAGCACATGCAAGGAGCCGAAGTGTTTATTCAGCCCCCGCATGGTGATGGCGGATTGCGCGGCACTGTCCGCCTGGGCTGGTGAAGAAGAAGATTCGGAAGACGACATGACTGACCCTTAGCGCTGCCCAACCAGCCGGCGGCGCTCGTAAGTACGCAACACCATGGACAGGGTAAGCGTGATGCACAGATAGATAATGGCAACCAGCAAGTAGGTTTCAAGTGCATTGAAGGTGGACGAAATATAGATTTGCCCTTGCCGGACCAGCTCGCCCACCCCAATCACAGAAAACAGCGAGGTATCTTTGAGGCTGATGATGCACTGATTACCTACAGGAGGAATCATGCGGCGCAAAGCTTGCGGCCAGACAATCTGAAAAAATGTCTGGGCGCTGGACAGCCCTGTGGACAGGCCAGCCTCGGTCTGCCCCTTGTCAATGGAGGACACACTGCCGCGCACAATTTCTGAAAAATACGAACTGGAGTTGGCCGCAATGGCCGCGAAGCCTGCTGTAAGGGAACCGATGGGATGCCCCAGTATTTGTGGCAGGCCATAAAAGATAAACAGCACCTGCACGAGTACGGGCGTGCCACGAAAGATTTCTACGTAAATCATGGTTGGCCAGCGCAACCAGGGGCTTTTTGCCAGACTCATGAGCCCCAGCGGCAGGGCGATGACAAAACCAATGGAAATGCCAACAACTGAGATCAGCAGCGTTAGCGGCACACCCGGGAGCACGACAGGCAGAGCTTCCCACAGGGCATACCAGTTGAAATCGATTGTCACGTTAAAGCCATCCCATACAAGCAGCCTGATGATGTAGAACCACCCGGCAATAGCCGGGGCAGCCATACCGGTGGAATAACCCGGTACAGCAACCCCGCGTTGACGCAAGCTCCCGGTCTATAGGCACTATAAACCTGGAAGATTAGGCATGTTAGCTGCCTACACGCTCCATGATTTCATCGGATGGCTCTTCACCAAACCACTTTTCGTAGATTTCGGCGTAAGTCCCGTCTTCTTTCATTTCGCGGATGGCTTCGTCGGATTTTTCAATCCATTCGCTGTCCTGAGGAAACACAAAGCCGGTATCGACCGGATTGTAGGTGGGCCCTACCAGCTCTACCTTGCTGCCGTGGCGCTGCGTCGTGAAGTACTGCATGTTGGGCTCGTCATAGAAAGCCGCATTGACCTCACCGGAAATCACGGCCATGTACATGTCGGACGTTTCAGGAAACGGCACGACATCGGCTTCGGGGACGTGCTCTTCAAGATAGTCAAAGTCGGTGGAACCGATTTTTGTAGAGACTTTTTTGCCTGCCAGGTCATCAAGGGTTTCGATGTCTTCGTTACCCTTAAGGACCATCAGGCGCATGCCGTGGTGGTAGTAAGGCGTGGAAAAAGACACGACTTTCTTGCGCTTGTCGGTGATATCGATAGACGCTACCGCGATATCGATTTGGTGCGCCTGAATGCCCGGAATAATGCCTGGGAAAGCAATGGGATCAAGCTCGTACTCGAACCCTGCACGCTTGGAGATTTCTTCGAGCATGTCCATATCGAAGCCCACGTATTCCCCTGAGTCTTCGTCACGGAATTCAAACGGTGGGAAGCTGGTATCGGTAGAGGCACGCAGCACGTCTGATGACTGTGCGCCGGCCGTAGACAGCGCCACCAGGGGTGTCACAGCAATGGCAGTGGCCGCAAGCAATCGGGCAAGGTGTTTATTCATTATGATGTCTCCTATTGATCTATTGTCGTTACCACCGTCCCATTACATTACATGACATGCAGCAGGGTCAAGTAAGGCTGTCGGGTCAGACGTTGAACAAAAAGTTCAGCACATCGCCGTCTTGTACAACATAATCCTTGCCCTCGGCACGCATTTTTCCAGCTTCTTTGGCCCCTTGCTCGCCTTGGCAGGCGATGAAATCGTCATAGGCAATGGTTTGCGCCCGGATGAAGCCACGCTCGAAGTCAGTATGAATCACACCGGCTGCCTGAGGCGCCGTATCCCCAACCTGTATGGTCCACGCGCGCACCTCTTTGACGCCTGCAGTGAAGTACGTTTGCAAGCCCAGCAGTTCATAACCAGCGCGTATCACCCGGTCCAGGCCTGGCTCGTCCATGCCCAGATCAGTCAAAAAGTCCGCCTTGTCGGCATCGTCAAGATCGGCAATTTCTGCCTCAATGGCGGCACAAACGGCAACAACGGGGGCATTTTCTGTGCCGGCGTGTTCATTGACGGCATCCAGCCAGGGGTTGTCTTCAAACCCGCCTTCTTTCACGTTAGCGATATAAAGAGTGGGTTTGGCAGTAATAAAAGCAAATGACCGGATCAGCGCCTGTTCTTCGTCGTCCAGGCCCAGTGCGCGGACAGGTCTGGCCTGATCCAGGTGGGGGACGATTTTTTCCAGCAAAGCCACCATGCGGCGGGCCTCTTTGTCACCGGCCCGGGCAACTTTCTGATTACGCTGCAACGCCCGTTCAGCTACCCCCAGATCAGCCAGAGCCAGTTCGGTATTAATCACTTCAATATCAGCCACCGGATCCACCTTGCCGGAGACGTGCACGATATTGTCATCCGCAAAACACCGCACGACGTGCACAATAGCGTCGGTTTCACGGATGTTGGCCAGAAACTGGTTACCCAGGCCCTCTCCCTTGGAGGCACCAGCGACCAGCCCTGCAATATCCACAAACTCCACCACGGCCGGCAGAACGCGTTCCGGCTTCACGATGGCCGCCAACGCATCCAGTCGGGGGTCGGGAACTTCGACGACACCCACATTGGGCTCGATGGTGCAAAAAGGGTAGTTTTCGGCTGAGATCCCTGCCTTGGTCAGGGCATTGAAAAGCGTGGATTTTCCAACGTTGGGCAAGCCAACGATGCCGCATTGCAAAGACATGTTTATCCTTGAGCAAAATGAACGATGAACCAGACCAGCAAAAGCGGGCCCCCATTGAATAATGCATGAAGCCGGATGGCCGCACCAATCCCGTAACGCATGCGCATCCAGCCCAATACCAGGCCGGTGAGCCATTGTGGCAACACAAGCAGGGGCAGCAGCCAGGCCGGCGTTTGTTGTAAGTTGAAGTTGTGCAAATGTACTGCGGCAAAAGCCAAGCTGCTGGCGTGAAACGCCCAGCCAAATAACGTCAGGTAAGAGCGACGCCACTGTGCAGCTCGTGCAGATACGGCAACAGACTGCCCCGCAGCCTGCCGGCCATGGGCTGACCAGTACATCAGCAACAACAGGGCCAGCAGCAATAATTGGGCCGTTAGCGTAGGCCCCGATAGCATGACGATCACGGCGACGGGCAACACCCAAACTGCCTGGCCAATGCGCCGCAAGCTGTAACGAAACACCAATTCCTCGACAATGGGCGCCCACAGCAACGCCTGTAGCCAAGGAATGTTATGGATGTCCAGACGATGCTCGGCCCCGCCGGCAGTCGCTGCTGCGACAGCAATAGGACCTAGAAATACAAGATTGACCGCCCACAAAAACAGCGCCCACTGAAACAGGCGCATGGCACCGGGCCCTGCCATCCAGTCGGCCACGGCTCCACGCATAGGCGTGTGTATGCGCAGGCGCGCCCGTGGCGCCACACCGGGGCGCCGAACGAATGAGATGAAGTCGCGTAGCTGGCGCCGAAATGTGAACGTCGATACGTGCACGTTAGCGATTTCCCTCGTGCAGGCGGCGCATGGCTGCCTCAAAGTCGCCACGCAACAAGTCTGGCAACGCATCGCGGCCACGCTGAATCACGGACTCGATACCCGTCAGTTCATCCCGCCGTGGCGGGTGCAACACGTATGAGGCAACCGGCTGTTCCAGACCCGCCTGTCTGGGATGGCCGATGCCAATGCGCAGCCGCCAGTACCCGCCGCCCCCCAGGGCAGACTGGATATCGCGCAAACCATTATGGCCGGCATGGCCGCCACCCAGCTTGAGCTTGGCTTGTCCGGGCTGCAGATCAAGCTCGTCATGCAAGACAAGCACTTGCTCAGGCGTAAACTTGTAAAAGCGCATCAGGGCGCCTGCCGCCTGACCTGACCGGTTCATGAACGTCGTGGGTTTGGCCAGAATGACCACACCTTCAGGCGAACGTGCTTTGGCTACCGACGCGAAAAAAGGCTTCTGCTCGGCAAATGATGCCTGCAGGTCGTCCGCGAAATGATCTGCCAGCCAGAAGCCGGCATTGTGGCGGGTCGCCTCGTATTGCGGACCGGGATTACCCAGTCCGATGATCAAGCGTATGGGCGCGTGCATGATTGGGTGTCCTGATTACAAAAAAGCATCCCAGAGCCGGCGTCTGGCCAGAACCCTGGGATGCTTTGCAAGATCAGCAAGCTGACCGGCTGGACCGTGGCCCAGCGTGGTCTGCCAGGCTGCGTGGCAGGTTACTCCTGGCTATCTTCGCTGGTGTCTTCGTCACCGCTCTCGTCTTCTGCGACGTCTTCGTCCTCGTCCTCATCGGCGCCGGCACCACGCTGGGCAAGCGCTGCAGCCAGAACAGGATCTTCTTCTGTGCCGGCATAGGTAACGCCTTCTGGTAGCGTGATATCGCTGAGGTAGACGTTGCCGCTGTCATCCAGCTCGCCCAACTCGACTTCAATGGAGGTAGGCAGATCGGCGGGCAGACAGGTAATGTCGAGCTCGGTGGTGACATGCGTAATCACTTGCTGATGCAGCTTGACTGCCGGAGATTCTTCGGCATTGACAAAGTTTAGCGGCACCAGTGTAGTGATGGGGTCGGAGGCCCGCACACGCTGAAAATCAACGTGCTGCACGAAAGGCTTGTAGGGGTGCCATTGCACGGCACGCACCAGCACTTGTTGCTTTTTACCATCCAGATGCATATCCAGAATGGAGGCGTGGAAATCGGGGTTACGCAGTGAGTGAAAAATTTCGTTGTGGTCGAGCTCGATGCTGACAGCATCTTTGCCTGCACCATACACAATGGCTGGTACACGGCCTGCGCGGCGCAGGCGGCGGCTCGCACTCGTACCCTTATTGCTGCGCAAAATGGCGTTGACGTTCATGGATGACTCCAGTGTTAATCAAAAGGGGCGGTTGCCCCGGAAACAAGCAGCCGTAGCTGCGTACAACGCGCTGTCGGCCGCGACCAGCCGCCAGCGCATGATAATGAGGGTGTCAGTCGGCAAACAGCGAACTGACGGATTCGGCGTTGGAAATCCGCAAGATAGTTTCGCCCAGCAGCGAAGCGCAGGGCAACTGGCGGATTTTATCGCAGGCGCGGGCCTCTTCTGACAGCGGGATGCTGTCGGTAACCACCAACTCGTCAAGTTCGGATTCGGCAACCCGCTGCACCGCGCCACCAGACAAAACCGGGTGGGTACAGTAGGCATACACCATGACAGCGCCCCGCGCTTTAAGCGCGGAAGCAGCCTTGCACAATGTGCCGGCGGTGTCCACCATGTCGTCCATGATAATGCAGGTCCGGCCGTCGACCTCGCCAATGATGTTCATGATCTCGGACACATTGGCACGTGGCCGGCGCTTGTCGATAATGGCCAGGTCGGCTTCGAGCTGCTTGGCCAGCGCTCGGGCACGGACCACGCCCCCTATATCGGGGGACACCACCACGAGATCTGAATAGTTTTGACGCCAGATATCGCCAAGCAGAATGGGCCCCGCGTAGATGTTGTCCACCGGGATATCGAAAAAGCCCTGAATTTGGTCTGCGTGCAGGTCCATGGTAAGCACGCGATCCACCCCCACTACCTGCAACAGATTGGCCACGACCTTGGCCGAAATAGCCACACGCGCTGAGCGTGGCCGACGATCCTGGCGAGCGTAACCAAAGTAGGGAATGGCGGCTGTGATTTTGCCTGCAGAGGCCCGGCGCAGTGCATCGACCATCACCATGATTTCCATGAGGTTGTCATTAGTGGGAGCACAAGTGGGCTGCAGCACGAAAACGTCCTTGCCGCGGACATTTTCGTTGATCTCGACCATGACTTCGCCGTCCGAGAACCGGCCGACCATCATTTTACCGAGCGACATGTCAAGATGATTAGCCACGTCAACCGCCAAACGAGAGTTGGCGGTGCCGGTGAAGATCATGAATCGGTCCTGGGACATGATGTTGCCGTATGCTGGTAGCGTCAAAAAGAATAAAGCTGTTGACCTGCCCCACCGATACAGAGCGATTCAACAGCTTTGGCAAGATACCGCATACCCGCTGACCTGATCTGCACCTGACAAAGGTGGCTGGGGAAGAAGGATTCGAACCTTCGCATGCCGGAATCAAAATCCGGTGCCTTAACCAACTTGGCTATTCCCCATTCAACTGTGTATCCAGTACTTGAGCGGATGTTCATCCAGACCCTGCGATGTCAGTACCTGGTTGACCATTTGCCCTGCCACGCTTTCGCGTGACTGTATTTTAACCAAAATTTTTTGTTTGAGTACATCAGCTTCTGAAGCTGTAGCGCACTGCACAAAAAAACAGGAACCAGACCCGGTCATTCGGCTGCTGATGCCCTGCTCATGAAGCCAGGCAGCAGTTTGCGATAGATCGGGATGGCTAGCGCACGCTGCCGGCTGCAAGTCATTACGGCCAAACCAGGCCGATGGGCTGCCAGAAACCTGCTGCTCCTGCCATTTGGTAAAGTCCGTAATTGTGATGGGTTTCGTGTTGCGTGTCAAGTCAGGCCGGGAAAAAATCTGCCCCGTGCTGACAGTTGCCTGCGGCAAAACCAGCACATAGCTTGCTGCCGGCAGCCTTATGCTTTCCAGCAGATCGCCCGTGCCTTGGGCAAAGGCAGAATCGCCATGAATAAACACCGGCACATCGGCCCCTAGCTGCGCAGCCAGCGCCAACAAGGCGGGCCTGTCCAGCCCCGTTTGCCACAACCGGTTAAGGGCGATCAGCGCGGTTGCGGCGTCACTGGATCCACCGCCCAATCCCGCTCCCGCAGGGATGTTTTTTGTGTACTGTATTTGTGCACCAAACCGGGTGCCCGTGGCTTGCTGCAGCAAACCCGCTGCCTGCACCACCAGGTCTTGTCCGGGCGTCAACCATGCAGGGACCGCCCCCTCACGCTCGATGCGGCCATCGCTGCGGCGCTCGAAGTTGAACACATCTGCCAAATCAATAAAGCGGAATACGGTCTGCAATAGATGGTAGCCATCGGCCCGCCGGCCAACCACATGCAGAAACAGGTTCAACTTTGCTGGTGCCGGCACATCGTACAGGCTTGTCACGATGCGGGGTGCAGGGTTCATGATGCAGATTTTGAGACGACAAGGCGCACCCGTATACGGCGCTGGGCTTCGGTCCGGGTGAGCTGCAGCAGGCCCGGCACCTTGTCATCGTAGCGTGACAAGGCTACACGCCAGTCGTCCTGGACAAAGTCAACAGGGCGCCCTTGGTCGTCTTTATTCATCTTGGTTACAGGCGCGTCACCTGTTTCGCCGCGCAACCAGTCCCGCAACCCGGCTACGGGGATGGGACTGCCCAGAACCCGTTCGGCCAGAGCATCCGGGCTGTTGGCGACTTCACGCGTACCATTGCTGTGCTGCAGGACGGCGCCATCGTCCGTGACGGTGATACGCGCCAGTGTGCTGCCAACCGGGTTGGTCAAATCCAGTATGAGCTGGCTGCGATTGTCCTGCCAGGCAAATCCGCCCTGCACTGCCTCGGGCTGATCTGTACCGTCATGAACCGTTGCTGCAAACCGGCCTGTGCGCCGAAAGGCATCGGCATCGGCAACATCGGAATGCTGAGGTGTTGCGCAACCCACAACCAGCAAAGCAAATACCGCTGCGGCAGGCGCCCGCCACGAACTGACCATCCTTGTGACAGCTGTGACAGACTGGCGCCACCGCCTCATCATGGCAGCGTTACCTCCAACCGTTCTAGCGTCTCGGTGAGCGTGGGGTTATCCGGCTCCTGCTCAAGGCCTTCCTGCCAGATGCGACGGGCTTCATCGCGGTCCTTGCGCATCCAATGCACTTCACCAAGGTGTGCGGCCACTTCGGCAGACGGCATCTTGCGATAGGAGCGCTCCAGATATTCGGCCGCAGTATCCAGTTCGCCCACACGATAAAAATACCAGCCCACACTATCCAGAATATAAGGATTGTCCGGTTCCAGATCCAAGGCGCGATCCAGCAGTGCCTCAGCCTCTTCCAGACGCTGGTCGTGATTGGCAAGCGTATAGCCCAGCGCGTTATAGGCATTGGCATTTTCCGGGTCCAGCTCAATCACTTCACGTAGCAGGGACTCGAGCTTGTCGAGGCGACCCTGGCGCTCGTACATCATGGCCAGATCATATTTGATCTCGATCATGTCGGGCAGCGCTTCGTTGGCGTCAACCAGAACCTCAATGGCCTCGTCGGACCGCCCGGCATCCCGATAGATGGCGGCCTGCGTCAGGGCAATGACCGACTCTTCACGCTGGTTGGAAGGTTCTGCCTCACGCAACGTTTTGCGGGCTGCCTGCAGGTCTTTCATGCGGCCCTGCAAAACAGCTTTGTGCACCCGTGCCTGAAACGCCAAGGCCGGGTCGTCTATCTGGTCCAGCTGTTCCAGGGCTTTTTCATAATTTTCCTGTTCTTCTGCAATGCGTACCAGCAGCAAGCGGGCATCCGACGCATCGGCACGGGCATTGGTTTGATCATCACGCAGCGATTGTCTGCGTTGCGTCTGGACACTGATGTATTCATCAAGCAAGGCCTCGGCCTTGTCATGTTCGCCTGCCCGGGCCAGCACCTCGGCCTCGGTGTACAACAGGTCAAAGTCTTCGGGCGAATGCTCGCGCATGCTGGCAAGCAGGTCCAGCGCCTCGCTGAACTCTTGCCTGTCGACCAGACGGCTGATCAACATCAGCCGAAGTTTACGGGCATCCGGGTGCTCACCAAGCCAGTCGCGAGTCTGCTTGATGGCGCGGTCGGCATTGACCTCAAGACCGTATTCCAGAACGCGGTAGGCAGCCATATCAAGATTGGGGTCGAGCCTGAGCGCGTGGCGGGCTTCACTATACGCCCGTTCAGCATCCTGTGCGCCCCAGGCAGCATCCGCCAGCGCCATGCGCGCCATGGCCCGGTCCCGATGCGCCGAGCCAATGGCCTGATCAAGCACCTTGAACGCGGTTTTCTTGTCCTGCAACTTGCTGACAATCGTTGACGCCTGCAAAATGGCTTGATCGGTATCGTCTGCATCATCGATGCGTTCTGCCAACGCCGCTGCCAGGCCTTCGGTTTCACCGTCCGAAGCAGCCAGCGCCAGGGATGATGCCTGTGCTTCGGCATTGTCGGGCTCAAGCTGGGCCCAAAGCTGGGCGGCTTCGCTGGTCAGTTCCATGTTGCGCCCGGCCATGGCTGCCTGAAACGCACGCTGTGCCAATCGTGGATCTAGCGTGGAGCGCGTCAGGCCAATGAATACTTCCGCAGCCCGGTCAAAGTCTCCACGGTGGCCTGACAATTCGGCCACCAGCAACTGGAACAGGACGTCGCGGGTAAGCGTGACAGCAGGGAGGTCGCCCTGGCGCAGACGTATCCGTTGGGTATCGTGATCGTCATCAGACGCCTGAGCCGGAGGCGTGGGCGACTGGGCAATGGACGATACCGGGCATAGCGACAAGAAGCCTGCCAACGCAACCGCAAACAGTGAGTTCAAACGTTTCATTCAGAAAAACCGGTGCCATCCGTACCCGACAATGGGCCAGCAGTGGCAAAATCAGACATCAGCATGTAAGACACTAAATGTTAGCACCCTGCAGGAACCAAGATTATGCCGGAATTACCCGAAGTTGAAACAACCCGTCGCGGACTGGACGCTGTCATGACTGGCCAGGTGGTACGCCAATTCATCGTACACAATGGCTCGCTGCGTTGGCCTGTGCCACCTGACATGCCGGAACAAGTCAATGGTCAGCGACTGGTAGCCTGCAAGCGGCGGGCCAAATACCTGTTGCTGCAGTTCAACCACGGCACGCAAATTGTGCACCTGGGCATGTCCGGCTCTTTACGTCGCGCCCCGTTAGACGAACCCCGGCGCGCCCATGATCATATTGAATGGCTGCTGGACGATGCCCGCTACTTATTACATGACCCGCGTCGTTTTGGTGCAGTCCTGTGGCATTGTGCCGCACAGGGGCCCGTTGACACCACGCATCCGCTATTGAGTGCACTAGGCAAGGAACCCTTTGATCCAACTCTGACGGCAGCCTGGCTAAAGGCACAGTTGGCCGGTAAACGCCAGGCGATCAAGCAGGCCCTGATGGACAGCCGCATCATTGTGGGCGTGGGCAATATCTACGCGTCAGAAGCGCTATTTCGCGCACGCATCAACCCACGCATCGCTGCAGGCAAACTGTCCGAACAGCGCTGTGAGCGGCTGATCCAGACCATTCGTTCGACGCTTGACGATGCCTTGACATCGGGCGGCAGCACCCTGCGCGACTACCTCAATGCCACTGGTGAGCCCGGTGCCTATTTTCAGCTGCATGCTGCTGTCTACGACCGCGAAAACCAGCCCTGTCGCCAATGCAGCACACCCATCCGTCGTTTAGTACAAGGTCAACGTGCCACCTATTACTGCACACGTTGCCAACGCAACTAACAGTCATTCGTATATAGCGAATGCATTGCATCATGACTAACAAGCAGGTATATTTTTATTTATTCACTTAAAGGAAAACCCATCATGACCAAACAGTTCGCATCCCATGGCGACATGGAAGACAAAGCCGTATCGTTTGAAGAACTCTCTGATAATGCGTACGCCTATACCGCGGAAGGTGACCCTAATACCGGCGTGATCATTGGCGACGACGCCGTCATGGTCATTGATACACAGGCAACGCCCGTGATGGCACAGGGGGTCATTGACCGTATTCGCGAAGTCACCGACAAGCCCATCAAGTACATCTTGCTGTCGCACTACCATGCGGTACGTGTGTTTGGCGCATCGGCGTATGACGCCCAGGAAATTATTGCCAGCCGCGACACCTACGACCTGATCGTTGAACGTGGCGAACAAGACAAGGCCAGCGAAATTGGCCGCTTCCCGCGCCTGTTCCGCAATGTTGAATCCATCCCTGAAGGCCTGACCTGGCCGACCATGACATTTGACGGTTACATGACGGTCGACCTGGGCAACCTTGAGGTGCACCTGCTGCAAGTTGGCCGTGGCCACACCAAGGGGGACACCATTGCATGGTTGCCCGACCAGCGTATTCTGTTCGCCGGCGATCTGGTCGAATACCTGTCCACGCCTTACGCCGGCGACGCCTATATCCGCGAATGGCCCATCACGCTAGACATGTTGGCCGAATTCGACGCGCAAAAAATGGTGCCCGGCCGCGGCCCTGCACTAAAAAGTGAAGAAGAGGTACACAAGGCTCTGGCGGGCACACGGTCTTTCCTGACGGACCTGTACAGCTCCGTGAATAATGGGGTTGCCGAAGGCAAAGATCTGCAGGCCATTTATCGCGAAACCTATGATTTCATGAAACCCCGCTATTCAGACTGGGTCATTTTTGACCATTGCATGCCGTTTGATGTCTCGCGCGCCTACGACGAAGCCAACGGCCATGAAGACCCTCAAATCTGGACGGCCGAGCGCGACATCGAGATGTGGAAGCAGCTGGAAGGCAAAAAATAAGCCCGCTACGCACCACGGCCCGGGTCCATACCCCACACAGGAGACAAGCGTGGCAGACAAGGACTATCAGAAACTGGAACTGCCGTACCGGTCAGTGCATGACTGCAACCCGGCGCCCACCCCGTTCGTGGTGATTGGCGCCGGCCCTGTGGGCATGACCCTGGCCCTTGACTTGGCATACCACGGCCATCGCGTGATTCTGATTGACGATGACAACAAGCTGTCAACGGGATCACGCGCCATCTGCTTTTCAAAAAGGGCCCTCGATATCTGGGACCGGCTGGGCGTCGGCCAGCGCATGGTCGACAAGGGCGTGTCCTGGAACATTGGTCGCGTCTTTTTCCACGACGAAGAAGTCTGGCGCTTTGATCTGCTGCCCGAGCCCGATCACAGGCGTCCCGCATTCATCAATCTCCAGCAATATTATTGCGAAGGCTATCTGTACGATGCGATTCAAGACAACGAACGCATCGACGTGCGATGGCGCCACAAGGCCCTGGCTGTCGACCAGACCAATGATGGGGTCATCCTGGAGGTCGACACACCTGATGGAACTTACTCACTGCATGCGTCATGGGTGATTGCCTGTGACGGTGCACGCTCGCCTGTGCGGGCCATGTTGGGCCAGGAAAGCCATGGACAGGTCTTCCAGGACCGCTTCCTGATTGCCGACGTCCATATGGCCGCAGACTTTCCATCAGAACGCTGGTTCTGGTTTGACCCGCCCTTTCATCCGGATCAATCGGTGCTCCTGCATCGCCAGCCAGACAATATCTGGCGCATTGACTTCCAGCTTGGCTGGGATGCCGACCCGGTGCACGAGGCCAAGCCAGAAAACGTCATACCGCGCGTCCAGGCTCTGTTAGGCCCGGAGGCGGAGTTCTCGCTTGAATGGGTCAGCATTTATACGTTTTGCTGTGAACGCATGGATACCTTCCGTCATGGACGGGTGCTTTTTGCAGGAGATGCCGCTTACCGGGTGTCACCGTTTGGGGCGCGCGGAGCCAACAGCGGTATCCAGGATGCCGATAACCTGGCGTGGAAGCTTGATTTGGTCACACGCGGGCTGGCACCCGTTAGCTTGGTTGATACCTACTGCGAAGAACGCGCCGTCGCTGCCGATGAGAACCTGCAGCATTCCACCCGTTCCACAGACTTCATTACGCCAAAAAGTGCCATCAGCCGGCTGTTTCGCGACATGACCCTGTCCCTGGCCAAAGAGACGCCCTTTGCACGCAACCTGGTCAACAGCGGCCGACTGTCTACCCCAACCCATTATCCAGACTCCAGCCTGACAACGCCCGACACAGACGAGTTCGAGCCTACGCTGCCCCTGGGCGGCGATGCCCCCGACGGCCCCATTATCCATGGCCGCATGCACGAGGCAGCCCAGGCTCAGTGGTGGCTGGCGCAACTGCAAGGGCGCTTCAGCCTGACTATATTCTGTCTTGAGGCACCACCTACTGCAGATCAACTGCAGACGTGGGCTGCTCTGCAAGACCAGCTACCTTTATTGCAGGTTGTGCTGGTCCTGGCGCCTGATGTTTACGCCAACACCCTACCGCCGGGCAATCTATCCGCCGTTGCGGATACCAAAGGTTTGCTTACCCATCGGTATGACGCACGTGACGGCACCTGTTACCTAATCCGTCCCGACCACCACATTGCGGCACGCTGGCGCGAGTTTGATGCCTCACGCGTACGTGCTGCGCTGCAGCGGGCCACTAAAAACAGCCCTACCACGGACTCCTGCCATGGCTGACCTGATCACCCACACCAACATACCCGGGCCCGATGATTTCTATGAGCACCTGATCCGGGCCCACGACGACCTGAGCGAAGACCAGAGCCATGCGATGAACGCTGCGCTGGTCTTGTTGCTAGCCAATCATATTGGGGACATGGACGTGATTGATCAGGCACTGGAGCGTGCCCGGCACACTGTTTTGCATTCAACCACTTGATTCTGACAAGGACAATCACCATGACCACACTGCGTTATCAAACCGGATTTGGCAACGCTTTTGAGAGCGAAGCGTTACCCGGCGCCCTGCCCGTTGGGCGCAATTCGCCCCAGGTTTGCCCTTACGGGTTATATGCCGAGCAACTCTCGGGCACCGCCTTTACGGTTGCACGAGCACAAAACAGGCGCTCATGGCTGTACCGAATACGTCCTGCCGCCCACCAGGGCAGCTTTGAAGCCATGACGCATTTGTCCCGCTGGCATCAGGCCTTTGGCACCGGCCCCGTCACCCCCAACCGCCTACGCTGGGACCCGCTGCCCATGCCAGAACAACCCACCAATTTTTTACAAGGTGTGGTGACCTGGGCGGGAGCGGGCCATAGTGACCAGCAGTCGGGTATTGCCATCAGCCTGTATGCCGCCAACCAGTCTATGCAGAAGCAAGCGTTTTACAACGCGGATGCCGAAATGCTGTTTGTTCCGCAGCAGGGGCGCCTGATGCTGACGACCGAGCTGGGCAAGCTTGAAGTCACCCCCTGTGAAATTGCAGTCATCCCCCGCGGTGTACGGTTTCGTGTGGAGCTGCCCGACCAGCAGGCTCGCGGCTATCTGCTGGAAAACTTTGGTACCCCCATGCAGCTGCCGGAATTGGGGCCTATCGGCTCTAACGGCCTGGCCAATGCTCGGGATTTTCACTATCCAGTCGCCTGGTACGAAGACCTGGACGAGCCCCACGAGCTGATTGCCAAGTTCACAGGTGGCTTCTGGTCCACGCAACTGGATCATTCGCCGTTTGACGTAGTGGCCTGGCATGGCACACACGCCCCGTACAAATATGACCTGCGTCGCCACAACACCATTGGCTCAATCAGCTACGACCATCCAGACCCCTGTATTTTTTCTGTCCTGACCTCCCCTTCGGGTACACCCGGCGCGGCCAATCTGGACCTGGCCATTTTTCCACCCCGGATACTGGCCATGGAAAACACCTTCCGCCCGCCCTGGTTCCACCGTAATATTGCCGGTGAGTTCATGGGCCTGATCGAAGGCGCCTATGACGCCAAAGCCGGCGGCTTTGTGCCGGGGGGCAGCAGCCTGCACAACTGCATGTCACCGCATGGTCCTGACAAAAGCAGTTTCGACAAGGCCTCTGCCGCCGACCTGAGCCAGCCCGACTACATTCGCGACACAATGGCCTTCATGTTTGAAAGCCGCTGGGTCATTCGGCCCACCGAAGCCGCCCTGTCGTCCAGTACACTGCAGGATGACTACGACCAGGTCTGGACCGGGCTGGAAAAGCATTTTGACGCCTCGCGTCCATGATCCCGTTTCTTCCATTTTGTTTTAAGGTCTGCACCACTCATGTCTTTTCTGAACGAAACGCACGATCCCTCACTGGAAAGCTGGGTTGCCTCGGCCAACGTGGCCGATAATGGCTTCCCCATCCAAAACCTGCCGTTTGCCACATTTCGCGTGGCCGGCACCAACGAGGCCTTCCGCCCGGGCGTCGCGATCGGCAGTCAGATCCTAGATCTGGCCGCGCTGGCCACCTATCAGCCCTGGGAGGGCAAGGCGGGCGAAGCTTTGGCCGCCTGCCAGTCGGACACCCTGAATCCGCTCATGGCACTAACCCAGGCGCACTGGTCGGCCCTTAGGCTGGCACTGTCGCGCGCGCTGCGTCCCGGCTCGGACCTGCAGGCCACGCTTGAGCCCCTGCTGATCAGCCAGGCTGGTGCCGAATATGCGCTGCCCGCAACCATTGGTGACTACACAGATTTTTATATCTCACTGCACCATGCCACCAAAGTGGGCCAGCAATTCCGCCCCGACAATCCTTTGCTGCCCAACTACAAATGGGTGCCCATTGGCTACCATGGACGCGCCTCCAGCATTGGCGTATCGGGGCAAACCTTTCCGCGTCCTGTCGGCCAAAAGCGCCCGGCAGCCGATGCCGCCACGCCAGGCTTTGGCCCATGCGAGCGACTGGATTATGAGCTGGAGCTGGGCGTATTTGTTGGCCAAGGCAACAAACAGGGGCAACCCATTACTATTGATCAGGCCGAGTCCCACGTGTTTGGCCTATGCATCCTTAACGACTGGTCGGCCCGCGACCTGCAGGCCTGGGAATACCAGCCACTGGGGCCGTTTCTAGCCAAAAACTTTGCAACTACCATTTCACCCTGGGTGGTCACACTGGAAGCACTCGCACCGTTCCGGGAGCCCTTTGAGCGCCCGGCGGACGACCCGCAGCCCCTGCCCTATCTGTCCGACGACACCAATCGCCGGCAGGGCGCACTCAATATTCAGCTTGACGTACAACTTTCCACAGCCAAGTCACGCGCCAGCGACACCGAGCCCACGGTTCTGTCCAGCAGTAACTTCCGGGACGCTTATTGGAATATTGCCCAGCTTGTCACGCACCACACCGTCACCGGTTGCAATTTGCAGCCGGGGGATCTGTTTGGCACGGGCACCTTGTCGGGTCCCGACAAGGGGGAAGAAGGCTCGCTGCTGGAGCTCACTCAAGCGGGCAAACAGCCATTGACCCTGAACAACGGAGAAAAGCGGGGCTTTCTGGAAGATGACGATGAAATCATCATGCGCGCCTGGTGCGCCAAGGAAGGCTACCCTCGTATCAGTCTGGGCAGCTGTGCAGGCAGGGTGTTGCCCGCTGCTGTTTAAGTCTGCAATAGCCGGCAGGCGTGGTGCGCTACCACCCATTCTTCATTGGTGGGCTCAACCCCGACCACCACGTTGCTGTCGGCACCAGAAATAATGGAGGCATTGACCTGGTTGGCTGAGTCATCCAGGTCAATGCCCAGAAATGCCAGCTCCCGACAAATGCGTTGGCGCATAAAGGCGCTGTGCTCGCCCACCCCGGCCGTAAAAACCAGCATATCCAAGCCACCCAGGATGGCTACCAACGCACCCACTTCGCGCACCACACGGCGCACATACAAGTCCAGTGCCAGCCGCGCGCGCTCGCCTGTTTCACCGGTATCATTTTCGTGCGTCACGATCACCCGCGGCTCAGACGAAATGCCCGACACCCCCAGCAGACCCGAGCGATGGTAAAGTACCTGTGCCACCTCTTCGAGTGACAGCTTTTCAATCTCCATCAGATACAACACCGCCCCGGGGTCCAGGGCGCCGGTACGTGTCCCCATCATCAGACCATCCAGTGCAGAAAACCCCATCGTGGTTGCCACGCTTTGCAAACCCTGCATGGCGCACAGGCTGGCGCCGCTGCCCAAATGCGCCACAATTGTCCGACCCTGTGCAGCCTTGCCATGGCGTTCGGCCAGTGCAGTGGCCATGTATTCATACGACAGGCCATGAAAGCCATAACGCCGTATGCCACGCTGCCACGCATCAAAAGGCAGGGGCAACATCTGTTCGATTTGCTCGATGGTGTGATGAAAGCAGGTATCAAAGCAGGCAATTTGGGGTAGATCGGGCCGCTCCGCCAGCAGAATCTCCATTGCCTCCAGCGCAAAAGGCTGATGCAGTGGCGCCAGGGGAATATAACTTTTCAGGTCCGCCAGTACCTCCTGGTCTACACGAACAGGCGAAAAATACTTGCTGCCACCGTGCACCACGCGGTGCCCCACTGCACTGAGCTTGCGCGAACCCAGTCGCTCCAGCACACGCTGACGAATTAACGCCAGGCCACTGCGATACGGATGGGTATTGTCAAGCTGAACGCGGTAAGGCTCAATGCCCGTTTCACCAAAGTCGGGCGCTGGCCCGCCAATGCCCTGCACTTTACCGTTCCACAATGGTTTGCGAGGCAGTGGCTGGGCTGAGGCGTCAAAGACGGCGAATTTGATACTGGATGAGCCGCAATTCAGCACTAGGACAAAATGTTCATTC
The DNA here is from genome assembly GCA_027324645.1 of Castellaniella sp. Lineage (GTDB taxonomy): Bacteria > Pseudomonadota > Gammaproteobacteria > Burkholderiales > Burkholderiaceae_B > JAJYRX01. The sequence goes on from DAHVSI010000137.1 coordinate 17,884, forward strand.
ACAGCATGGTTCATAAGCTCTCGTCTTTGTATTCAGCCGGGCCAGGCAACTTGATTCCTTCAGGGTGGCGCTGTTCTGTAGTGATGAGCCAGCATCAGGGCAATGGCGCAGGAAGCCGTGCGACAGGCATGTGAATCGGCCCGGCTGGTCAGGACGATAGGTACTTTGGCACCCAGGACAATCCCTGCACTGCTGGCATCACCCAGGTACATGAGCTGTTTGGCCAGCATATTGCCGCTTTCCAGGTCCGGGACCATGAGAATATCGGCCTGCCCCGCCACCGGCGACACAATCCCTTTCGTATGGGCAGCCGCAATCGAGACGGCGTTATCAAAGGCCAGCGGCCCGTCCAGCATACCTGCGCTAATCTGGCCCCGATCGGCCATTTTGCACAAGGCCGCCGCATCAAGCGTTGCCGGCATGGTGGGGTTAATGGTTTCTACCGCAGCCAGAATGGCCACTTTAGGCTCGGCCACCCCAATGACCTGGGCCAAGTCAATCGCGTTCTGGATAATGTCTGCTTTTTGCGCCAGGGTCGGCCGCAGATTGATGGCCGCATCAGTGACGATGAATGGCCGGGGATAGCGGGGCGTTTGCAGCAAAAAACAGTGGCTGATGCGCCGCTTGGTTCGCAGCGCCGACCCATTACCGACCACGGCAGCCATCAATTCATCGGTATGCAGGCTGCCTTTGACCAGTGCTTCCACCTTGCCCTGGCCGGCCAGTTCCACCGCGCGGGCGGCAGCGGCATGGCTGTGCGGGACGTCGTCAATCTGTATGCCTGACAGGTCCAGCGCATGCTCTTGTGCTAGCGCTTCCAGCCTTGGGCGCGGCCCAACCAGCACCGGCTCCATCAAACCGGCCTGGCGTGCATGCACCGCAGCGCTCAGGCTGGCTTGGTCACAGGGGTGGACTACGGCCGCTGGAATGGCCTGCAAAGGCGCGACAGCAGTAAGCAAATGCTGCAAGCTGCTGTCACCCGCTGCATCAAGACGCATATCGGGCAGCGCTACGCGGGCGCGCTCAACAGGCTGAGTAGGTGCCAGCACCCGAGCCTGGCCACTGACAACGACGGTACCTGCCTGATTGATGCAGGTGCAGTCCAGCGTAAGCGTTTTGGTTGCTTCGTCGCGCTCAGTGACCGTGACCTGAACAGTGAGGCGATCATCTATCTTGACCGGTGCCTGAAAACGCAGACTTTGACTCAGATAGACCGTGCCCGGGCCGGGCAGGCGGGTGCCCAGCACTGCAGAAATCAGCGAGCCGGTCCACATGCCATGACCCACAACACCTTCAAACCGCGTGGTGGCGGCATACTCATGGTCAATATGCTGCGGATTAAAGTCCCCCGTCTGCAGTGCAAACAGCTGGATGTCTTCAAACGTCAGAGTGCGTTCGATGGCAGCGCTGTCACCGATGGCAATCTCATCAAAGACCCGGTTGCGCAGCAGGCCTGGATCAGGGTTTTGTTTGGTCATTGTCAGGTTAAAACGGATCTGAGGAAGAATGGCAAGCTACGTCATGAACGGCAGAGTTCCGTCAGACCACCTTGCCGGGATTCATGATGCCGGCGGGGTCCAGCGCCTGACGAATAGTACGCATCAGGCTGAGTTCGACCGGATCTTTGTAATCGGGCAAAATGCCGCGCTTGAGCTGGCCCACACCATGTTCCGCACTGATCGAGCCGTCGTGGCGTTTGACGCTGTCATAAATAAGGCCACTGATTGCATCCTGCTGGTCCAGTATTTGGTTGGGTGTCCAGTTAGGGCCCTGCGCGACGTTGTAATGCAAGTTCCCGTCGCCAAGATGCCCAAAAATCACATGGATAATACCGGGGAAGGCGTCCTGGAGCGCCTGATTGGTCGTCTCGACAAATTCAGCCATGCGCGATACGGGCACAGAAATATCATGCTTAATCGCCGCACCAAACTCGCGCTCGGCCAAAGGAATGCTTTCACGCAAGTGCCACAGGGCATGGCTTTGCGACAGGCTTTCGGCAATGACGGCATCATCAACCAGCCCGGCCTCAATGGCTTCGCCCAGCACCGCCTCAAAGCGCTCACGGGCGTGTTCCTCGCTTTCGCTGTCGGAGAGTTCAAGCAGCGCATACCAGGGCCGTTCTGCCGACTCGCCCTCGAAGGGGATACGCTGATCGGGATAGCTCGTGGCAACGGCTTGCAGACAATTACCCGCCATGAGCTCAAACCCTGTCAGGGCGGGCCCAAACCCCTGGCGGGCCCGGTTGAGCACGGCCGTTGCATCTTGAATACTGCCCAGCGCCAGCAAGGCAGTGCATTGCGCCACAGGTTGCGGATACAGCTTGAGCGTGGCGGCGGTAATGATGCCCAGCGTGCCCTCGCTGCCAATAAACAGGTTGCGCAGGTCGTAACCTGTGTTGTCCTTGCGCAGGCCACGCAAGCCATGCCAGATTTCGCCCTGGGCAGTAACTACTTCGAGCCCCAGGGTCAGGTCGCGTGCGTTGCCATAACGCAGCACCTGAGTGCCACCGGCGTTGGTGGCCAGGTTGCCGCCAATCGTGCAGCTGCCTTCGGCTGCCAGGCTAAGCGGGAACAGGCGTCCCGCCTCGCGTGCGGCCTCTTGGACGGTCTGCAGAATGCAGCCAGCCTCGACCACCATGGTGTCGTTATCCAGGTCAATATGCCGGATGCTGTCCAGACGCGACAGTGACAACACGATCGCATTGCCCTGCTGGTCGGGCGTGGCACCGCCACACAAGCCCGTGCTGCCCCCCTGAGGCACGATGGGCACACCCTTGGCCAGGCACCACCGGACCACACTGGCGACCTCTTGGGTTGAGCCTGGGCGCACAACAGCCAGCGCCTTGCCAGAGAACCGCTCGCGCCAGTCTGTCAGGGCAGCCTGTGCCTGGTCATCGGTTAATACATGTTGCTGTCCAACCAGTTGGCCCAGCTCCTGCAGATGGCTCATGGTATTCCTTTGAATGCGTATCAGACTTTGTTGAAAGCGGCGGCAGCCCGCCTGTGCAACCATTTATTTTAGCGCGGGACATGTCAAGCCTGAAAATCAAGCATAATCATGTGAGCCTGTTGTAATCAATCGGACCATCACATGACTGCAACCATCCCTTTGCCCCCCTCGGTTTTCAAGGCGTACGACATACGCGGTACCCTACCCGATCAGCTGAATGCGGCCTTTGCCAGACAGCTTGGCATCGCGCTGGCCCAGCAGGCCCGCGCAGCCCACCTGGAAACCATTGTTGTAGGCTACGATGGCCGCCTCAGCAGCCCGGAACTAGCAGACGCATTGCAGGACGGCATCCGGCTTGGGGGCGTCAATACCGTCGACCTGGGCATGGTGCCCACCCCGGTGGTTTATTACGCCACACATGTGCTGGAAACTGGCTCGGGCGTAGCCATCACCGGAAGCCATAACCCACCCGACTATAACGGCTTCAAAATCATGCTGGGCGGCAAAACCCTGTACGGCACTGACATCCAGGCGCTGCGCGAGATCATGGCCGCACCGCAGCCGCTTGAGCACATCGCACCCGGCACGACATCGCGTCAATCGTTGCTGGATCACTACGTCCAGCGCATCAGCGAAGACGTCACACTGGCCAGGCCGCTGCGTGTGGCCATCGACTGCGGCAATGGGGTGGCAGGCGTGGTGGCCGAACAGCTGTTTACATCCTTGGGATGCGAAGTGGTCCCCCTATATTGCGAGGTAGACGGCCAGTTTCCCAACCACCACCCCGATCCGGCGGTACCCGATAACCTTCAAGATCTGATCCAGTCTGTGCGCAACGACAGCTGCGACCTGGGCCTGGCCTTTGACGGCGATGGTGATCGCCTGGGAGTGGTCACCCGCCAGGGCGACATTATCTGGCCGGATCGCCAGCTTATTCTGTACGCGCAGGATGTCCTGACGCGTCAGCCACACGCCACAATCATCTATGATGTCAAGTGCAGCCGCCACGTAGGACAGGCTATTCAGGCTGCAGGCGGACAGCCGCTAATGTGGCAAACCGGCCACTCGCTGATCAAGGCCAAAATGGCCGAAACCGGAGCGGCACTGGGCGGGGAAATGAGCGGCCATACATTTTTTGCCGAACGCTGGTATGGTTTTGATGACGGCTTGTACGCGGGAGCCCGCTTGCTTGAAATCCTGTCCCGCCACGATGACCCCTCTGCCGTGCTGCGTGCACTACCACAAGACCTGTCAACGCCAGAACTTAAATTGCCCATGCAGGAAGGCGAACCGGCCCGGCTTATTGCACAGCTGCAGCAGCATGGACACTTTCCTACGGCGGACAGCCTGGTGACCATTGACGGTGTACGGGCCCAGTATGCTGATGGCTTCGGACTGGCCCGGGCCTCCAACACCACTCCGGTGGTTGTACTGCGCTTTGAGGGCGAAACCGCCCAGGCACTGGAACGCATACAAGAAGAGTTTCGCCAGGCATTGCACGCCGTCGTGCCAGACGCCACCTTGCCGTTCTGACGTGTTGGTCGTGCCTGCTCACCTGCCATCCGTATTCAATCCACCCTATCCAACAGGAGTTTCCATTCATGAACGCCCGCAGTAGTCCATTGAGCGGTATTCGCGTGCTCGACCTTTCCCGTGTCCTGGCCGGTCCCTGGTGCACCCAGAATCTGGCTGACCTGGGTGCAGACGTCATCAAGGTTGAACGCCCGGGCGCTGGCGACGACACCCGGCGCTGGGGGCCGCCATTCCTAAAAGATACCGACGGCCACGATTCCCAGGAAGCTGCCTATTACCTGAGCACCAACCGTAACAAACGGTCGATTACCATCGACATTGCTACACAGGAGGGCGCTGAACTGGTGCGGCGCATGGCTGCCAAGTGCGATGTGCTGGTAGAAAACTTCAAGGTGGGCGGGCTTAAAAAGTATGGCCTGGATTACGACAGCATCCAGGCCGTTAACCCTGCACTGATTTATTGCTCCATCACCGGCTTTGGACAAACCGGCCCACTGGCGCCCTTGGCTGGTTACGACTTCATGATCCAGGGTATGGGGGGCCTCATGAGCATCACGGGCGAGCGCGACGGCCAGCCCGGAGGCGGCCCCCAAAAAGCCGGGGTAGCGGTATCTGATGTGATGACTGGCATGTACGCCACAGTAGCCATTCTTGGCGCCCTGCACGAGCGGCACCGCAGCGGCCTGGGCCAGCACATTGACATGGCTCTGCTGGACAGCCATGTTGCCATGCTGGCCAACCAGAACTTGAACTACATGACCACAGGCCAGCCGCCAGCCCGAGCTGGAAACGCTCACCAGAACATCGTGCCTTACAAGGTGTTTGCGGCCAGTGACGGCCACCTGATTGTGGCCGTAGGCAACGACACCCAGTTTCGCGCATACTGCGAGGTCATCGGTCGGCCCGATCTGGCCGATCATCCCGACTACTGCACGAACTCCCAGCGCCTTGCCCACCGCGAGACACTCATCAGTCTGCTAGAACACATCATGCTGCAACGGCCGCGTGATGAGTGGATCAGCGCCTTGCAACAAGCCAGCGTGCCCAGTGGCCCCATCAATAATCTGGATCAGGTTTTTGACAACCAACAGGTCAAGCACCGTCAGGTATGGCAAAACCTGCCGCACCCCCTGGCCGGCGAAGTCCCTACCGTTGCCAGTCCGATGCGTTTTTCCGATACACCCGTGCAATATCGCATGCCGCCTCCACTACTTGGCGAACACACGGACGAAATCCTGCGTGAGCTGGGCCTGGCCGACGACAGCCCGGATTAGACTGACAAATCGCGATAAATAGCCAGTTGCTGACTCACAATATGGGTCAGCCCAAACTCGCGTTCGGCCAGCGCGCGGCCGGCACGCCCCATGGCCTGCCGTTTATCTGAGTCTTGCGCCAGCGCTTGCACCGCTTCTGCGAGTGCCCCGGCATCACGCACAGGCACCAGCAGACCCGTGACATCCGCAACGATGCTGTCACGACAACCCGGTACGTTGGTTGTCACGATGGCCCGGCCACAGGCAGCGGCCTCAATAAGGGACTTGGGCAGGCCCTCTCGGTAAGAAGGCAGCACGGCAATGTGCGCCGTCTGGTATAGCTCTGCCACATCGTCACACTCGCCCACCCACTCGATCAGGCCTTCATCATGCCAAGCTTGTACCGTATCCGCTGACAAGCTGCTGGGGTTGCCAGGATCGGGGCTGCCGGCCAGACGCCAGCGAATGGGTGCCCCGGCATCATGCGTGATGCGGGCAGCCTCGACAAACTCGCGTATCCCCTTGTCTTCCAGCAGCCGGGCCACACAGACTGCAACGCACGGCTGCGGCGCGGGTTCCGGTACGGGAGAAAAATGCGACAGATCCACCCCTGACCCACGCACCATCACTGGCTGCTCGGGGCGGACCACGTTAAGGCGCACCAGCGTGTCGCGATCATCCTCGTTTTGAAAAATAATCCGGCTATGCGGATGCTTCAATGCACTGCGGTACAGAATTGTCACGGCCGTCCTGACCACATCGAAGCGCCGATTGGCCGTAAACACGTATCCCAGACCAGAAATGGCCGCCACATACGCAGGGACCCGGGCCAGTCTGGCTGCGATGCCGCTGTATAAAACCGGCTTGATTGTGACGGCATGCACGATGTCTGGCTGCAAATGGCGAAACAGGCGCCACAGGCCAATAATGGAGACAAGCTCGGTAAACGGATTGCGCCCGCTGCGCGACAACCGAATGGCATGGTGGCTGAACCCGTGCCGCACAATCTCATGGACCGCGGCGTCCGGCATGGTGGCAATCTGAACGTCGTACCCTGCATCGCGCGCAGCCACAGCCAACGGCAGCCTGTGCGACAAAAAGAACGCCGGGTTGTTAACGACAATGAGCAAGCGTGTTTGACGGTCTACTTGCAAATGGGGTGCCGGATAGGCCGTGGCCACCCAGGTCCACACATCGTCCCAATGACGGACCATGGCCTTCAGACTGTATAGGTCATGAACACGCTTGCGAGCCTGGAACTGCAAACGCTGGCCCTCAGGAGTACCAACCAGCGCAACGGCCTGACTGATTCCTTGCGCCAGCGCCGTTGCGTTGCGGGGCGCCACAACAATGCCATGTTCGCCAACGATGCGTGCCGCATCCCCCACATCCGTCACCACATTGAGCACGCCTGCCGCCATTGCTTCAGCCACAACGTTAGGGAACCCTTCCGCACGGCTGGACAGCACATGCATATCAAAGCCCTGCATCAGCGACGGTACGTCATCACGCCTGCCCATCAGAATGACATGGTCCCGCAGGCCAGCGTCGTCGAGCAACTGCACAAGCTCACTGTTCTGGGTCGTCATGCCCGTGCCGACCAGGGCAAGCCGGCATGAAGGGTGGTCCGGCATGACCTTGGCCATGGCCGCAATAAGGTTGCGATGATCCTTGAGTGGGTTCCAGCGGGCCACACAGCCGATTATGGTGGTGTCGTCACAGACGTCCCACTCTTTGCGAACGGCCTGGCGCATGTCGTTGTCGGGCTGCCAGGCGGACATGTCATAGCCGTTGGGCACAACCGTCAGCCGATCATCCTTATATCCCCACGCCCGGTGGATGGTTGCAGCCTGCTCGGCACACGCCACTATGCGCCCCGGCAGCCATCCCGACACACGAGCGCAAATCCAGGCACACCAGCGTGAGGACCGGCTGCTCAATGCCAAATCGGCACCAGAGTTACGTATCCCCCAGGACACCGCACGAATACCCGCCAGGCGCGCCACAATGCCGGCAAGCAGGTCCGCATGGTACATCCACGTCTGGACGACATCGGGCCGATGCGTCCGGAACAATCGAAACAGGCGCCACAGGCCCTTCAGGGCTGACCACGGCCCCTTCATGGACAGCGTATGCACAGGTATGCCCGCCTCGCGCAGCAAAGGACCAAAATAGTCCGCCCCGCCCAGACTGATCACACGATGCTCATGCCGCTGCGACGGGGCAGTAATCAGACGATACAGCACTGTTTCGGCGCCGCCCTGCCCTAATCCGGAGATGACATGGACAACATGCAGCTTGCGGCGGGCCGTTTGTTCAGGACTGCTCATAGGCGGCCCCTGTCGCGGTGACGCTGGCAAATACGTCATCCCATGTATTCAGCACAACCGGTAATGCATAGCGTTCGCGAACAGACTGTGCGGCCTGCCGCCCCAGCTGTTCACGCCATTCACTATCGCCCATGAGCTGGCCAAGCGCACGGGACAGACCGGTAACGGAATTCAGCCCAACCAGCAATCCATCACGACCCTGCCGGGTCATCTCGGCAGGGCCACTGGGACAATCCATGACCACACACGGCAAGCCAATGCCCATGGCCTCCAGCAACACATTAGGAAACCCTTCCACCCGTGACGTCATGGCAAACAGACTTCCCTCACGCAGCGCCTCCCAGGGGCGCTGTGTCTTGCCCTTTAGCAGAACACGACCGGACAAGGCCAGTTCGTTGACCTGCCGGGTCAATGTGTCGTGCAAGGGGCCGTCACCCCAAATGACAAGATCCCACTCCTGGTGCGACGCCGCCACCGCCGCAAAAGCCTGTATAAGCTGATCAAACTGTTTGGATTCAACCAGGCGCCCCATCGCCACAATATGGGGCCGGGCAGCACCATGGGGGGCGCGCGATGCGAACGGCAAGTCCGTTGGCAACGGATTGGGAACAACATGCAATGCCCGCATGGCCGGCACCATTTGTTCAAAGCCGGGTACACTGTCTGCGCTTTGCACCACCACGGCGGCAGCACGTCCGTACAGCCTGCGGCGAAGCTGCCTCAATACCCACCCGGCACTGCTGCTATGCACCGGATTGGTCCGCTCCGACACCACAACAGGGACATCCAGTCCTCCGCAGGCAATCAGAACATTCACATTGACGTTGGTAAGAAACGAAAGCACCACATCGGGCGCTATACGTTTTACCAGGCTGCGCATGGCCAGCCATTTTGCCAGCGGCGGACACAGCCGGTGCCATAAAGGCTGCTGTGACTGACCCAGCCAGACAATGCGAACATCGCGATCCAAGGGGTAGAAACTTTTACGAGACGCCATATGCGTGACGACAAGCGTCACCCTATCGCCCCGCCTGGCCCACGCATTGGCCAGGGTGCACGCCACGCGTTCCGCACCGCCTGCATTCAGGGAACTGACAAAGAAAACAAGATTCATCTCAGTAACCCCTGCCATAAATGCATGATGCGAGCCACTGAAAACCGGTCACGAACATCCACTGCACGACGCGACAGCGCGGCCCGGCGCTCGGGATGCGCCATCAGGTCGGAAAGATGGGCTGCAAGCGCATCGATGTCGTCAGGAGGATTCACCAGCACCCCGTCCACCTCATGCCGAATAATTTCACGGGGGCCGGTGTCGCAATCAACCGCAACCGCGGCCAGGCCACTGGCCATGGCTTCCAGCAGCGTGTTCGACAGGCCCTCGGCACGCGAGCTTAATGCGTACAGGTCGGAGGCCTGATACCAGTCCCCTATGTTTCCCACGCGACCAGAGAACTGGATACGGGCTTCCAGACCTGCTTCACGCGCCTGCTCTTCCAGCGCCTCACGCTCGGGCCCCTCGCCCAATATTGTCATGTCCCACCGCGGAAACCGCTCAGCGATGGACGCAAAGGCCGTGATAAGACGATCAAACCCTTTGACGGGGTGCAAGCGCCCTACCGCCAGCAATCGATACCGTCCTGGTGTTTCGGGCACCGGTACGACCGGATCCGATGGATGCAATGGCCAGCGGACGGCATTGGGAATAACGTGCACAGTCGAGCCGGGAATATGCTCTCGCAACCAGTCTGCCGTACCGTGCGTCAGCGCCACAACGGCATGGGCACGGGGATAGGTACGGCGCCGCAGCGTTTGCCACATACGGGGCAAGCGCTGTGCCGGGGGGTGCGTGTGCTCGCTGGCCAGCACGCGGCACGGCAGGCCACGTGTTGCCAGGACGGCCAGCACGGACGATGTCGTCATCATGCCCAGCACGACAGTGGGCTGCAAGCGCTTTAGCATGCGACGCAAGCGCAGAATACGGCGCACATTGGACAGGGCCGCCTGAACCGCACCGCCGCTGTCGCCAGCAGTACGCATGGACAACCGCTGTACACGTGAATCCAGCGAATACACATCCGAATCGGCATCGGTCTGGGTGACGACGGTTACACGGTGCCCTTTGGAAACATACCAGGCGCTGATATCCGACACCACCCGTTCCGCGCCGCCGCCGCGCAAGGAATGAATGACAATGACCAGGTGTTCAGGTGCTTCAGGGTGCTGCACTGCCATGCACGATCAGCGCAAAAACTGCGTATACCAAGGCATGGCTACCTCTAGCCCTTCGACAATGTCGTGTAAAGGCTCATAACCCAGCAGCTCTTGTGCTTTACCGATGTCCGCCTGTGAGTGGCGCACATCCCCTGGTCGGAAATCTGCATACGTAGGCGCTTGCTCATACTTAATGCCCTGGCGGGAAAGTGAGCCAGCCAAGTGGCCAAACAGGTCTTCAAGCGATGTGCGGGCGTTACAGGCCACGTTATACACCTGGTTGACCCCATCCGGCTGCGCCAGGGCCGCCAGAATATTGGCCTGCACGACGTTTTCAATAAAGCAGAAATCGCGGCTAGTTTGCCCGTCGCCATTGATAATGACGGGTTCGTTGCGGATCATGGCTGCGATCCACTTGGGAATGACTGCCGCGTACGCACCTTCCGGGTCCTGCCGCTTACCAAACACATTGAAATAACGTAGCCCCACGCTGCCCAGATCATAGGACCGGGCGAACACGTCTGCGTACAGCTCATTGACATACTTGGTGACGGCATACGGCGACAAAGGCCGCCCGATCTGGTCCTCAACCTTGGGTAACGCTTCATGGTCACCGTAGGTGGAGCTAGACGCGGCGTACACAAAGGATGCCGGCTTAGGTTGCGCCTGCTTGGCAGCCACCAGCATGTTCAGGAACCCGGTAATATTGACTTCGTTCGTGGTCTGCGGATCGGCCAGCGAACGCGGTACGGACCCCAGGGCCGCCTGATGCAGAACATGATCAACACCTTGCATCACGGCTTCACAGGTCTGGGCATCGCGGATATCCCCTTCGTGGAAAGTAAACCGTGCCCACTGTTCTTCACTAACTGCAGCCTTGATCTCGTCCAGATTATGACGATAGCCAGTCGCAAAGTTATCCAGCCCCACAACTTGCTGATCAAGTAACAACAATGTCTCGACCAGGTTGGAGCCAATGAAGCCCGCGCAGCCGGTAACCAGCCATGTGGCTGGCTTGTTGCGCAACTGTTCAAGAACATCCTGATAGCGTGTGGTCATAATAGCGTTTTCCTGTGTTGAATATAGAGACTGGCCTCAGGCAGCCCTGGGCCAGGACGCAGGTCAGAGACGCAAGTCGACCTCTGTCGCGTCAAAAATATATTTGAGGTCGTACAGCACGTGCTGCGGCTTGCCATAGCAACGTACTGCTGCTGCACCCATGTTTTTGAACTGATCGTGACCAACGGCCAGCACAATACCGTCATAAGCGGCATCGTCAGGCTGCTGGACCATGGTGACGCCGTATTCACGGCTGGCCTCATCAGGGTCGACCCACGGATCGTACACATCAGCCTGGATGTTGTATTCCTGCAGCTCATGAATCATGTCAATCACACGTGTATTGCGCAAGTCAGGGCAGTTTTCCTTAAAAGACAGCCCCATGATCAATACCCGTGCCCCCTGTACCTGTATGCACTCCTTGACCATGGCCTTGATGAGTTGTGACACGACGTACGCACCCATGCCGTCGTTAAGGCGGCGGCCGGCAAGAATGATCTCCGGGTGGTAACCGATGGATTGTGCTTTGTGCGTAAGGTAATAGGGGTCCACACCAATACAGTGACCACCTACCAGCCCGGGCCGGAACGGCAGAAAATTCCATTTGGTCTCGGCTGCCTCAAGCACGGCCTGCGTATCAATACCCAGACGGTTGAAAATCAAAGCCAACTCGTTGATCAGGGCAATATTGACGTCACGCTGGGTGTTTTCAATGACTTTGGCGGCTTCCGCCACGCGAATCGACGGCGCCTTGTGCGTACCGGCAGTAATGATCTGGGCGTATAACGCGTCGACCAAATCCGCTACTTCGGGTGTAGAGCCGGATGTCACCTTGCAGATCATATTGACGCGACGCTGTTTGTCGCCGGGGTTAATACGCTCCGGACTGTAACCGGCAAAAAAGTCTTCATTAAACCGTAGGCCAGACACGGATTCGAGCACAGGCACGCAGTCATTTTCCGTGGCACCGGGGTAAACCGTGGATTCGTAAATAACGATGTCGCCGCGCTTGAGGACCTTGCCAATGGTTTCGCTCGCCCGAATCAGCGGGCGGATGTCTGGCGTTTTATAGCTATCGATAGGTGTGGGCACCGTAACAATGAACACGTTACATGCCGCCATATCAGCCGTATCGCTGGTGTAGCTCAGGCCAGATGCTGCCGTCAGCTCTTCGGGCGTGACCTCCATGGTCCGGTCGCGACCGTTGCGCAATTCTTCGACGCGTTCAGCATTGATGTCAAAACCCGTGACAGAACGGTATTTGCCAAATTCAACGGCCAGCGGCAAGCCAACGTAACCCAGGCCGACCACGGCCACATTCAAGTTCTCGATCTGCAAAGCGGATCTCCCATGATTGTCTGGCATCCAGAACGATGCCCCAGGGATAAATTGTAACGGCAGGACATGCACTCATGCATGTCAATCGGCACGCCCGCCATCTTCGCGTCCCAGGTGGGGCGGAGACAACCAGCCCGGACGTCGCCATGATACAAGACGACGATAGAGCCAGATATAGGCTGCAGCAAATACCAGCAGACTGGCGCTGAGTATCCAGGCACTGCCCCACCAGACGGTGGCGGGGACCAGACCGATAAGCGCCAATACCCACAGGTAGGGTGAAGTCATGGCGTTGCACAGTTCGGATTCGCCATCCGGCAGATCATGGCGCCAGGCCGCTCTGACCACACGGCGGAAAATGAGCTGATGCAAATGCAGTGCATCGGGCTGGTCCACAGGCGTACCTCGGATGACGCGGCGACGCCAGATAGAAAACAATGTCTCGAAGACCGGGTAGAACAGCACGGCCAAGGCGTAGACGGGCGAAACACCCGGATTGCGTACAACTAACTGCACGGCGAGCTGCGCCAGCATGAAGCCCAGAAAATACGCCCCCCCATCCCCAAGGAAGACACGCCCATAAGGAAAATTCCAGATAAGGAAACCAAGGGTGGCACACACCAGGGAGACCGCAATAAGAAAAATGGGCTGGTCCCCTACTTGCCAGGCAACCAGCGCAATAGAGGTGGCCATGAGGGTGGCGACCATGCCGGCCAGACCGTTCATGCCATCAACAATATTTAACGCATGAGTGCAGCCCCCGACGGCAACCATGCTGAAAACCAGGGACACTGGCCAGAAACCCAGCATCCAGTCGGCCCAGGGCATGCCCACGCGGGTCAGGCCGCCTAATAGCCACCAGGCGATGGCCGCAGAAATGAATGCGGCAATCAGCCGCTTGTCGGCACCAATGTCTTTGGTGATGTCTTCAAGCAGCCCGGCGGCAAACACCGGCAGGGCCGAAATAAACAATACCGGCCACAACCAGGTAAGCGTGAAATCACGCGGGCCTACGACCAGCAGTCCGGCCAGACTGCCGGCCACTACTGCCAGTCCGCCAACGCGCGGTGCTGCGCGGCTGTGCATGGCCTGAGGCTTGGACATATCGGTATCGCCAGTCACTTTGCTGTGCCATCGTTCGGAGACGACAATCAAGCCGCCCACCATAAAGGCCACGATTCCAATATAAAGCCAGCTGAAAGGCTCTGATAATTCAGGCACTACGATAGAACTCCTGTTGGGTTGGGTCTAGACGCCCTATTATGACGAAAATTTGTAACAGCATTTAGACAGCCAGGGCTAAAGTTGCAACAATCAATGAGCCCAGCCGATTTTTCTAAAAAAAAAGCCCGAGATCCTAAGATCTCGGGCCAAATCCACCAAAGGAGGAGGGTGGAGGAGACAACCTTGGCATGCCGGGCTACGAGGTTTACTAACCGAGCCCAAGGCTGCGTTGACTTGTTAGGCAACCTTTTTGGCATCCATTAACTAAAGTATACCTTTCTTTTTTGTGCAATGCAAGATAACTGCTATCTTGAACTGCTGAAAGGCTGTGCTGAAAACGTCCTGAAGAACAGTAAAAAGCACATATCGACCTCAGTTGCTATAAGTATAAACCCTTGGAATAAACTATGTCAATCACCAGCGGTAAGCTGTCGCGGTCATGATCCGCGACATACCCCGCATGGCCATGCGTACGGGCAGAGGCAACTTGCTTGCTCCATGGTCCTCGGCTGTCGTGCGGTGCTCGATTTCATCATCGCGCATTTGCCCAACAATGGCTCTGGAACGGGCGTCAGCAGCTGGAAGGCGCTCAAGATGACCATCCAGGTGCTCTTCTACCTGGCGCTCGGTTTCGGCCATGAAGCCCAAATTTGATGCTGTACCGGCACGACTGGCAAGTACGCCCAGAGAAAAGGAACCGGCATACCAAAGCGGATTGAACACGCTGGGGCGACTGGATAACTCATCAAGACGCTCGTGACACCAGACTAAATGGTCAACCTCTTCCACTGCCGCTTCCAGAAAGACATTACGAATTGCTGCATCGCGACAAAACAGGGCCTGCCCCCGGTACAAAGCCTGTGCACAGATTTCACCAACGTGATTGACGCGCATCAGTCCGGCAGCATGCCTGGACTGCGCCTCGGATAATGGCTCGTGGGCCGCAGACGCTGGGGCATCTTGCGCTGCATTGGCTGGGTTGGGACGCGAGGCGGGTATGGTTCCGCCAAGGACCTGCAGGGCGTGGCCGACTTCGGCCAGCAATGCATCGAGCCGGGATGTGCGGCGCAGGCTGCCAGGGCCGGAGTGTTGCTGTGGGGCGGAAGCAAAGGTGTCAGTGGTTGTCATGCCGGTTTCTATTCCTGTAATCAGTGTGACGCCAGGCCTGCATTGACACGCGCTTGCTGCGTCCGTGCTGCATGCAGGCGTACTTCGTGTATGGCCCAGATCGAGGGCAACACAATAGCCAGTATAACCAGCCCCCTGCCGGCCCACACCTGATCATCAAGCAAATAGAAATTGCATAAGCGTGCCGTGCTTTCCTGATACAGCATGCCCGCAATAGCGCTGGTCCAGCAAAAGCCTCCCACAAAAAACAGGCGGATGACGGCATG
>DAHVSI010000070.1 GCA_027324645.1 Castellaniella sp.
AACCGGCCAGAAGGAGTAACGAAAAACCTACAGGAAGTAATAGTTTGACCGGCCAGCGGATCAGTCCCCCGGTGTTGGATGACTGCTCGAGAAAAACGAATGATTTGTAAAAAAACGGCACAGACAGCCAAAGCACCAGACCAAAGGCAGGAAGCAGAAAAAAGAGCAGCCCAATGATCTCAATAATGATTTGCGTGCGCCGGGAAAACATTTGCGAGACCACGTCGACCCGCACATGTTCGTTTTTGAGGAATGTGTAGCCCGATGCCAGGAGAAAGATGGCACCAAAAAGATACCACTGCAATTCCAGCCAGGCATTGGAGCTGACATGAAAAAGCTTGCGAATAATAGCGTTGGTTGCACTGACTGTCACGACGATTAGCGTGAGCCAGGTGACTGAACGGCCGATAAGATCGTTCAGGGCATCTATCCAACGTGATAGTTGCAGAAGAAATTTCATGGGTAACAAATGAAAACAATGAGAACTGCAGCCTGGCCGGATGACGGCTGCACAGAACAGGACGATTCTACCGTATTAAGCGTAACCAGGCATGTCAGGGCATCTACGGATTGCCATTGCTCAAAGCAGTCCTGGGACCGTAAACCCGGTTAGGTCATGTAATTTTTTGGGCCATGGTTCGGCAGGCAGATCATAATCACCAGGATATTGAACACCCGCCAGGTATAGGCCGGCAGGTGAAAAGGTTGGTGCTGATAGGCTGCGGTCACGGCTGGCTAGTATAGTGTCTATCCACCCAGCATCCTGTTTACCCGTGCCGACTGCAATCAGGGCCCCCACGATGTTTCGGATCATATGATGCAAAAACGCGTTGGCCGTAAAAGTCAGTACGATGTAAGGCCTTGATTCGTACAAGTCTAGCGTATGCAGCGTACGTACCGGGCTGGCCGCCTGGCACTGGGAAGACCTGAAACAGCTAAAGTCGTGTTCGCCCAGCAAACGACGCGAAGCGTCACGCATGCGGTGGACATCTAGCGGACGAAAGACCCAGCCCACGCGCTGGTGCATAAACGCACTACGAATGGGTTGGTTGCGCAAGACATAAACATAGGTTCGTGCGGTAGCACTGAAGCGCGCATGGAATGCATTGGGCACCTGCACGGCCCAATTGACCGTGACCGCAGACGGCAATAGAGCGTTAAGACCCCGCACCCAGGACTGCCGGGAACGATGCGCATCGGTATCCAGATGCACTACCTGCTCGAGCGCATGCACACCAGCATCAGTGCGACCCGCACAGATTGTGCCTGTTTTCCGGTCCAGAAACCCTGCTAGCGCCTGCTCGAGCGTATCCTGTATGGTTTCACCATGGGGTTGGGTTTGCCACCCCCGGTATGGCGCGCCGTCGTAGCTTAGCCCCAACGCAATGCGCATCGCGTCTTCCATCAGGATGGACGGGTTGTGTCGCCCACCACAGGCTCATCCAGATCAAGATTAATCTGGTCAAGCTTTTCTTGCACCATTTCGGGGGTTACTGCATCGTGCCTGGTTGCTTGCCTACGACTGGTATACCACAGCATCCATGCCACGATGATGATGAGCAGCCCAACGGAAGCGGCCAATATGGCATAGACATGCTCCCATACCCAACCGCCCAGCGTCTGCTCCTGGACGACGGGTGTGGTGGCCGATGAATTTTCGGCCCTATCGCTGGAGGCAGGCTGGTCTGTACCGCCTGAGGTGCTGGCGGGTGTTGCAACATCGTCTGCCCTGTCTGCAACAGGTTCTTCAGAATCGTCCGTTGGCGCTTCCTGTTCGCCTCGTTGTGTGGCTTCGGATACCGCAGTTGCTACATCGTTCAGAGACTGGCGCAGCTCCTGGGCTCCGTCGATCACGATGTCTTTAGCGGCTTCACCCTGTGACTGCAGCGCCTCATTAAGATTACGGACGTTTTCTTCAAGCTGGGAAACCCGCTGTTTGGCATCTTCGATGGCCTTACCTCGGGCAACACGGTCGTCCTCGGTAGCACCGTCATCGTCTATATCGTCCTGTGCGGCGGCCCTGTCCTGACTGCTTTCGGTACCCTGGGATGTGGTGTCACCCCCGCTTGTATCGTCGGCCCCAGCCGGCGCTGACGCCACCGAGCCCTGATTGGCTGCAATAGTCTGTTTTTGAAGCTCTCCAGGCTGGCCGGCTGTTTGCGAGGAAGCGTCTGTGCCAGGACCAACGCCATTGAACGTTTCTGATACGGTATCTGGCCCGTCCTGAATGGCTGTGTCTGGCGAACCAGCAGGTGCCGCGCGGGAGAGCTTCAGTTCGTCTCCCGATGGCTGTTCCGCGTCCTCTTGCATCGTCTTGGACGATTGCTCTTCTTGAGAAGTAGAAGGCTGCGGCGTCTCGTCGACTGTATCAGGCTCTGGCGGCGCCACAACGGCAGGCTGTGATTGGGTCTGTTGATCCTTGGGGGCTCGGCCCTGCTCAAAGGCAACCAGATGCTCATGGAACAGTCGTCTGGCCTCGCGATCGGAAAGCGCTGTCAACGCATCGCTATCGGGCATGGACAGCGTTGAGCCTGCCTTGACCAGGTTAACGTTGCCCTGAATAAACGCTTGCGGATTGGCACGCTGCAGCGCCATCATCATCTGATACAACGACACACCCGCAACAGCATGACGCTGGGCGATGGCTGACATGGTGTCGCCCGCCCTGACCTGTATGGAGTCGGACGATTGTGTGGCCGCTGCATCCTGGCCGTCAGAATGGCCGGCACCGGACGGGGCCGACGAGGATGCCGTGCGAGGCGTGCCGCTAGCCCCCTGTGAGAGCAGGCTGACCTGATAACGCTTAGCGCCACTGCTGGTATGCACGTCCAGCATCAGATCAGCAATGGGTTGATCGAACACCTGTTGTGATGTGACGCGAATGACGTGCGTGTCTTCGAGGCTACCCTCATCAAGCTCCGCATGCATGTCCGTGAGTGGAACCGGCGGTTCCAGGCCGGCCTGTTGCCACTCCTGCTCTGGGGCCGGTACCACCTTGAGGCTGTCCGCCTCGTGCGGCGACAGCTGGGTCACTGGCACCACGATCTGTAACGGCTGCCCTGCTTTGGAGACCAGTCTGGAATGACCAAACTCAATGGCCTGCGCCGGTAGAGCGAAACAACCCGCCACGGAAAGTACACCCGCTGCCGCAAACCATTTTTTTTGCCGAAACGAGCCAACGCGGCGGATATGAGACATATCAGAGCTCACCTAAAACAATGCGCAGCATTCGTCGAATTGGCTCGGCCGCGCCCCACAGTAATTGATCGCCAACCGTAAATGCACTGAGGTATTCGTCACCCATGGTCATTTTTCGAAGCCGTCCAACAGGAATATCCATGGTGCCGGTCACGGCAACGGGAGTAAGCTGGTGCATGGACGCTTCGCGCTCATTGGGCACAACCTTTGCCCATGCAGAACCTTCACGAATCATGTCCGTGATTTCGTCGATGGGCAGATTGCGCCGCAATTTGATGGTTAGTGCCTGACTGTGACTGCGCATGGCGCCAATGCGTACGCACAGGCCATCAATAGGAATAGCGTCTTTATCAAAGCCAGGACCCCTTCCCAGAATACGGTTGGTTTCGACTGACCCTTTCCACTCTTCGCGCGAAACGCCATTATCAAGCTGGGAATCAATCCAGGGAATCAGACTACCGGCCAGGGGCACACCAAAATTGTCATCAGGCAGTGCGGGATCTTGCTGTGCAGCCAGTACGCCGCGGTCAATGTCCAAAATAGCCGACGCCGGATCGTCCAGCAAGGGCCGCACCGCCTGGTTAATGAGGCCGAACTGGGTAAGCAGCTCGCGCATGTGCTTGGCGCCACCGCCTGATGCCGCCTGATAAGTCATGGCGGTCAGCCATTCGACCTGATCCTGCACAAAAAGGCCACCCAGACCCATGAGCATACAGCTGACCGTGCAGTTACCGCCTACAAAAGCTTTGATGCCACGCTTGATGCCAGCATCAATAACCGGTCGGTTGATGGGATCGAGCACAATCAGCGCATCATCATCCATGCGCAGCGTACTGGCCGCGTCAATCCAGATACCAGTCCAGCCTGCGTCACGCAGCTGTGGATACACCTTGGAGGTGTAATCACCACCCTGGGCCGTCAGAATGATCGGCAGCTTTTTAAGTATCTCGATATCGTAGGCGTCTTGCAGCGGACCGCTGCCGTCAGCCCAGGCCGGCGGTTGCCCACCAGCGTTACTGGTTGAAAAAAATACGGGCTGAAATAGCGAGAAGTCGTTTTCGTCACGCATGCGTTGCATGAGTACTGATCCGACCATGCCTCGCCAGCCCACTAGACCTACTGTCTGGCTCATATCAAATCCGTTGGAAATCTATTCAAATAATCTTTATTTTAATGCTTCGAGGACGGCATCGCCCATTTCAGAGGTTGACACCGCCGCCGTACCCTCTTCGCAAAGATCGGCCGTACGCAAGCCTTGTTCAAGTACCTGCTGGACTGCCGATTCGACCTGGTTGGCCAGCTCGCCATGATTAAGCGAGTAGCGAAGCAGCATGGCAGCCGACAAGATGGCGGCCAGCGGGTTGGCTGTACCAGTGCCGGCAATGTCGGGAGCCGAGCCATGGATGGGTTCGTACAGGCCCTGGCTGGAAGCATTAAGCGACGCCGAGGGCAACATGCCAATCGATCCTGTCAGCATCGCAGCAGTATCTGACAGGATATCACCAAACAAGTTGCCCGTAACGATAACGTCAAACTCTTTAGGGGCTCTGATCAGCTGCATTGCCGCATTGTCCACATACATATGCGAAAGCGCCACATCAGGGTATTCCTTGGCTACCTCAATCACAATGTCGCGCCAAAACTGCGATGTTTCGAGCACATTGGCCTTATCCACACTACACAAGCGTCCCGACCGCTGTTGTGCTGCCTGAAACGCTACGTGGGCAATACGTCGCACTTCGCTTTCAGCGTAATGCATTGTGTCGTAGCCCTGCTGCTCGCCCTTGAACGGCCCTTCGGTAACCTCACGTACTCCTCGAGGCTGTCCAAAGTAAATATCGCCAGTCAACTCACGCAGAATCAGGATATCGAGCCCTGCCACCAGTTCAGGCTTGAGCGATGAGGCCTTGGCCAACTCGGGAAAGAGCATGGCGGGACGAAAGTTGGCAAACAGGCCCATAGCCTTGCGCAGGCCCAGAATTGCCTGCTCAGGGCGTAGCGACCGTTCGAGCTTGTCGTACTTCCAGTCCCCCACAGCCCCAAACAAAACCGCGTGCGATTGCTTGGCAAGCGCCAGCGTTGCGTCGGGCAAAGGATGACCGTGCGCATCGTAGGCCGCGCCGCCCACAGGTGCTGTCTGTATGGTCAAGTCAATAGGCAAGGCCCGCAGGACACGGACTGCTTGCTCAACGATTTCTGGCCCGATGCCATCACCGGGCAATACTGCAATGTTGTAAGTCATGAGCCTGTATCGTGGTTAAGAAGATGGCGCAGCTGTATCAGCGGGGGTTGTGTGAAGCCATGGGTGCTGGGCAAGGCGCTGCGCCTCGAAAGCACGAATTTTATCGGCCTGCTGCAGCGTTTGCCCGATATCGTCCAGCCCGTTAAGCAGACTGTGTTTGCGGTAGGCTGTAATATCAAAATCAAAGCTTCGACCGTCGGACGTGCTAACGGATTGCTGTTCCAGATCCACTTTCAGTTGAAAGCCTTCGGTTGCTTCCACTTCATTGAACAGGTCGTCCACGTCCTCTTCTTCCAGCACGATGGCGAGCAGGCCGTTCTTGAAACTGTTGTTGTAGAAAATATCGGCAAATGATGGGGCAATAACGACCCGAAAGCCATACTGCAACAATGCCCAGGGTGCGTGCTCGCGACTGGAGCCACAACCAAAATTACGGCGCGCCAGCAGAATGCTTGCGTCCTTGTAGCGGGGCTGGTTTAGCACAAACTCGGGGTTGACTGGACGTTTGCTGTTGTCCATGCCGGGCTCGCCATGGTCCAGATAACGTAGCTCATCGAACAGGTTGGGACCAAATCCAGTGCGCTTGATGGACTTAAGGAACTGTTTGGGAATAATCAGGTCAGTGTCGACGTTTTCCCGGTCAAGCGGCGCGACAATACCTTGGTGAGTAGTAAAAGCTTGCATGGTACTAAATTCCTAGCCTGATTGACGTACATCGGTAAAGTGGCCTGCAATGGCTGCAGCGGCCGCCATGGCCGGGCTAACCAAATGTGTGCGACCACCATGGCCCTGCCGCCCTTCAAAGTTGCGATTGGATGTTGACGCGCAGCGCTCGCCGGGTTCAAGCCGGTCGGCATTCATGGCCAGACACATGGAACAACCAGGCTCACGCCACTCAAACCCTGCATCGGTAAAGATTTTATCCAGGCCTTCTTCTTCGGCTTGCTGCCGGACCAGGCCTGAGCCAGGCACAACCATCGCTTGCGTTACATTTTGGGCAACTTGTTTGCCTCGCGCCACGGCTGCTGCCGCACGCAGGTCTTCGATTCGCGCATTGGTACACGATCCAATAAATACTTTATCGATCTGGATGTCGGTAATGGGCATATTGGCCTGCAAGCCCATGTATTCGAGCGCCCGTTCCATGCCTCTTCGGCGGGAGTCGTCTGACTCGGCCTGGGGATCGGGTACCCGGGCATCAACGGAAACCACCATCTCGGGCGATGTTCCCCAACTGACCTGTGGCGTCACTTTGGTTGCGTCAATATCCAGCACATGATCAAAATGCGCGTCATCGTCGGACACGAGTGTGCGCCAATATTCAACAGCCTGATCCCACTGTTCCCCTGTGGGGGCATACGGCCGGCCACGGAAATACTCGATTGTCTTGTCATCAACCGCGACCATGCCAGAGCGTGCACCAGCCTCGATAGCCATATTACAGACAGTCATGCGCCCTTCCATGGATAACGAGCGGATTGTGCTGCCGCCAAACTCAATGGCGTAACCTGTTCCCCCTGCCGTGCCCGTTTGACCGATGATATACAAGACCAGATCTTTGGCCGTACACCCAAACGGCAACTTGCCTTCCACCCGAATCAGCATGTTCTTGCTTTTTTTCATGGACAGAGTTTGCGTAGCCAGAACATGCTCAACTTCCGACGTTCCGATACCGAAGGCCAACGCCCCCATGGCACCATGCGTACTAGTATGGGAATCACCACACACAACGGTCATGCCTGGCAAGGTGGCGCCCTGCTCTGGCCCGATGATATGCACAATACCCTGGCGCAAGTCGTTCATGCGAAATTGAGTAATGCCGTATTTGGCACAGTTTTCGTCAAGCGTATCGACTTGCAGCTTTGAAATAGGATCAGCAATGCCATCCTGACGGGCGATGGTGGGCACGTTGTGATCCGATACAGCCAGATTGGCACTGATGCGCCACGGCTGACGCCCGGCAAGCTCTAGCCCTTCAAATGCCTGCGGACTGGTAACTTCGTGTAGAAGGTGCTTGTCGATATAAAGCAAAGCGGTGCCTTCGGCGTCCTGGTGCACTACGTGGGCATCCCACAATTTGTCGTACAGTGTTTGTGCCATAAGTCGATTGATGGTTAGGTTTTCGATAAAAAATAATTAGTAAAGGCGAACAAGGCCTATTATGCCAGCCTGCGTAATTAACGTGCCTTTTGGTATAGGGGCATGACCCGCTCAGCAGCTTGGCGCAAATCGGCCATACGACTGGCAGGCGATGGATGGGTCGACAGGAACTCTGGCTGACGTGACCCGCCTGCCGCTGCCATCTTTTGCCATAACGTAATGGCAGCACGGGGGTCATAGCCTGCACGCGCCGCAAGCTCCACGCCAATGCGGTCTGCCTCGGCCTCGTGCGTACGGCTATTGGGCAAGGTGAACATAACGTTACTAAGCTGGGCACCCAGATCGCTCGTTGCAGCGGATCCGGTCAGTGCAGCCAGCACTGACAGCCCCATGCCCGTAGCCATTTGTTGCGAAACCTGTTCACGGGCGTGCTCACGCAAAGCGTGGGCGATCTCGTGTCCCAGTACGGCGGCCAGTTCGGCATCGGTGGGTTCGAGACGTTTGATCAGCCCGGCATTGATGGCCATTTTTCCACCTGGCATGCACCAGGCGTTGATTTCATCGTCGTCCAGTACATGAATTTGCCAGTCCCATTGTCTGGCGTCGGGACGGAAGGTGCCTACTTGTGCAATAAGCCGATCGGAAATAGTGCGCACGCGGCTGACATACGTGCTGTCCGTATCCAGTCGTCCGAGGTTGCGCGCCTTGCTCACGGTCTGGTTGTACTGTTTAGACGCTTCCTGACGCAATTCGCCTTCCGGGACCATGCTGGACATGTACTGTTTGCGTTCAATACCGACGGTGCCGGACTCCGTAGTTTGGACCATGGCACAGCCAGCGGCAAATACCGTAACAGCCGCTGCAGCAACGAGACCCAGACGCCTGAGCCCTATTCTACGGTTCATGACCCATCTCCGCATTGTGCCCGGTGAAGCATGGCGTGATCAATGAGTACCAGCGCAAGCAGGGCCTCGAGAATGGGCGTGGCCCGAATACCCACGCAGGGGTCATGGCGCCCAAAGGTTTGTACTTGGACCGGGTCGCCGTGTATGTCAATAGAAGGACGCGACAGCCTGATGCTGGATGTAGGCTTGATCGCCACCGATGCGGCGATGGCCTGGCCAGATGAAATGCCCCCCAGGACGCCACCTGCGTGATTGCTTAAAAACCCATTTGGCGTAATGGGGTCGCCATGCTCGGAACCATATTGCGAGACAGCATCAAAACCGCTGCCCAGGGACACACCCTTGACGGCATTCAGCCCCATGAAAGCGTGGGCAATAGCTGCATCAAGCCGGTCGTAGATGGGCTGTCCCCAGCCTACCGGCACATTGTCTGCCACGACTTCAAGCTGTGCGCCAACCGAATCACCACTACGGCGCAACTCATCCATGAACTGCTCGAGCTTGCTGATGACTGCCTCATTGGCGGCATAAAAGGGGTTGTTGGCTACGTGCTCCCAGGATTCAAAGGGGATGTTGATTGGCCCTAACTGGCTCATGTAGCCACGTATGCGTATGCCATGGTGCTGTTCAAGCCATTTTTGTGCAATGGCGCCAGCGGCTACAGTGGGCGCAGTCAACCTGGCCGACGATCGGCCACCGCCTCGAGGGTCCCTGGTGCCGTACTTATTCCAATAGGTGTAATCAGCGTGGCCCGGCCTGAAATTGTGCGCAATGTTCGCGTAATCTTTGCTGCGCGCATCGGTATTGCGAATGAGCAAAGCAATGGGGGTACCAGTTGTGTGGCCTTCGTAAATACCGGACAAAATTTCTACCGTGTCGGATTCACGGCGCTGCGTGACATGACGGGATGTGCCCGGCCTACGCCTGTCGAGCTGTGCCTGAATATCTGCCGCTTCAAGCTCCAGTCCTGGTGGGCACCCGTCAACGACCGCGCCAATAGCCGGCCCGTGCGACTCCCCAAAGTTAGTCACACGAAACAGGGTTCCCAAAGTATTGCCAGACATGATGATGATTCGGTAAAAAAGATTGGGGCGCCACATCGCCCATAAGGCTGCCTCTGATTATCGCATTGTCTATGCGCGCTGCACAATCTGCCGCGTGCCGTGTCAGACGGGACGCACGCACAGCCCATCAGGAAGAGCAACTTAACGCTGGTGTACGCTGGCCAGGCGCTGGTGGCCGCGCGTAATCCTCGTAGCCTGGATGATGACGGTACGGGTCGCGCAGCAAGCGTAACAGCGTTTCAATTTCAGAAACGTCACCCGCCTGTGCCGCGTCAATAGCCTGCTGCGCCAAATGATTGCGCAGTACATATAAGGGATTGACGGCATTCATATGTTGCTGACGCTCGCTTGTGGGCAAGGCATCGGCCGCCACGCGGGCCATGTAATCGTCCAGCCAGTTTTGCGCAGCCTCATGATCAGAAAACAGTTTTACAAAGCCTTCCCTGTTTTCCGGAGCCGTCGCCAGCGCCCTGAAGCTTTGGGTAAAGTCGGCCTGAGAGTCGTGCAGCAACCGCCACCAGCCGTCAAACAGCGCATCATCATCAGTCTGCCATTCACGCAGACCAAACTTGGCAACCATTTTTTGTCGGTAAGCTTGCAGAAAATGCTTTTCATAGGGTTCCAGCACCTGCTTGAGCATTGCGGCATCAGGGCCAACTGCCATCAGACTGCCCGCTAGTCGGTGTACATTCCACCAGGCCACCGAGCCTTGTGCATGCCATGCGTAACGGCCTTGAGTGTCTGTCAGGTTACAGATATGGTTGGCCTGAAAAGCATCCATGAATCCATAGGGACCATAGTCGATGGTCAGGCCTAGCACAGACATGTTGTCGGTGTTCATAACGCCATGGCAAAACCCGCACGTCAGCCAGTCCGCCATCAGCACGGCCGTGAGCTCAACCACATGCGCCAAAAAACACAAGGCCACATCGGTGCTGGACGCTTGCGTGCCGTCGGCAAGCGTGCGGCAATCGGGGTAAAACCTGTCCACAACGTAATCAAGCAATGCCTGCAAGTGCTCGGGCTGTTTCGAAAAATGCTCGAACGTACCAAACCGGACAAACGACGGCGACGTACGCAATACGATCGCTGCCGTTTCGATGGTTTCGCGATAAACCGGGTCATCGGATACAACGATACCCAGTGCCCGCGTCGTGGGAATACCCAGTCCGGCCATCGCCTCACTCGCCAGATATTCCCGCACTGACGATCTGAGCACGGCACGGCCGTCGCCCATGCGTGAATAAGGCGTTTGTCCTGAACCTTTCAGTTGAAGCTCAACTGGGCCCTGAGGCGTCTCGATCTCACCCAACAAATGGGCCCGGCCGTCGCCCAATTGCCCTGCCCAGACACCAAACTGATGACCGCTGTAGACCGTCGCTATGGTTTGCCCGCCCGGCAAGGGACGAGCACCACTCATGATCTCCAGCCAGGCAGGGTCGGCCAATAATTCTGGTGATAAACCCAGCTCGGCAGCCAGTACCTGGTTTATGTGCAACATGCGCGGTTCTGAAAGCGCCTGCGGTGCTATCGATGTATAGAAAGCAGACGGCAGGCCGGCATAGGAATTGGAAACAACCAGATCGGCCAAATTTGTAATCATGATGCCTCCTGCTGACGGACCCGTTTTTTTGCTGCTTTTTTAGACGGCCACAGATAAAAAATGGCGCACAAATAAAAAATCAGGGACAAAACAATTTCAACCCCTGCCAGCGCGGCTGACAGCGGCTGAGGGTCAGACCAGGCACGCACGGCCCCTTCCATGAAATACAACAGTATCAGCATGCTGGCCCACTGCATGGTGTACAAATTGCCGCGCCAGACGCTGCGCAACGGCAAAAGCAGAGGCATGGCCTTTAGTGCCAGCAGGGAGCCACCAGGGCGCAGTGGTGCCAGCCACATCTCCCAGACAAGACTAAGGACGATTAGCGCCAGCAAGGAAATAAAGGCGCCCCACTTCAAGAGTGGATTGAGTTGTACATCTGACATACTGCTATTATCGCCTGAAAGGCAGTGAAATTCCGAATCATCCGGCCCTGGGCCACCGCTTTTTTTGCATTACAGGACAATCCGCGTGCCTCAGACAACCCCTTCTTCAAGCCCCTCGCCTATGGCAGTGGCCAAGTTTACGCTGAACCGCGCTTCCGACAAAAACATTACCCAGATCGCGGCCAGTCTAACGTTCACGTCGGTGTTGGGCATGGTGCCCCTGCTCACCGTCATTTTGTCCCTGTTTACCGCCTTTCCACTTTTTTCAGAGTTTCAGACAGCGCTGGAAGATTTTCTTGCTGACAACCTCATGCCGCCCTCCGTATCAAATACGGTAATGAGTTATCTGAACCTGTTTGCATCCAAGGCATCAGGACTGACGGCCATTGGTACCCTGGCCTTAATTGTCACGTCAATTTTGCTGTTGCGCACCATTGACGATGCGTTCAACAATATCTGGCAGGTTCGTCAGCAACGCCCGATACGCCAGCGCATCTTGGTGTACTGGGCCATTTTGACTCTAGGCCCGGTACTGACAGGAGCCAGCCTGTGGGCCAGTTCGGCCATGGCAAGCTATTCGGTTGGTTATATTGAGCAGCTGCCGCTGGGCCTGAAATTTGTTTTTACGCTAGTACAGCTGACAGCGTCGACGCTGGGGTTTGGCGCATTGTTTTACTGGGTGCCCAACTGTCCGGTACGGGCTCGCGATGCCCTGATTGGTGGCGTATTGACGGCACTAGCACTGGCCGGCATGCGGGCCGGTTTTGGGTTCTATCTTAGCCACTTCCCTTCTTATCAGGTCATCTACGGCGCTTTTGCAACCGTACCCATCTTCCTGCTTTGGATATATTTGTCCTGGATTGCCATTTTGGCAGGCGCCACACTGGCTGCCACTATCCCGGCAATCCGTGAACTGCAATGGGTAAAACAAGGATACGCTGGTGACCGTTTTTGTCATGCCCTGGCGGTTACCTCAGCCTTGTGGCGTGCAGATCCCCAGTTTCAGCCAGGCCTCACGTTGGAAAATCTTGCCAAAGCCGTCAGTCTGCCAGCCGATACGCTCCATGATGTGCTTGAAGAATTGCGTGCTATCGGCTATGCCGTTGTCACAGACCAGGGCAACGAGGAACGCTGGGTGCTGTCTTGTGATCGCCGCCACGCTGACCTTGCCCCGCTGGTGGACCAGCTGCTACTGGATCGACCACAGTTCGAGGCTGACGATGCAGGTCACTTACTGACTGCGGTTGCTACTGTACTGGAGGGCAAGAGCATGCTGCTGGAAAATGTGATTGAATCTTACGATGCTCTATCGAATTCAGGCCACTTAGGGCAAAATGAACGTAGGGAAAACAACACTGCAACCACCTCGGAGGCCTAACATGCTAAAAGTCAGTGAGATTTTGCGGGTCAAGGGGGACACGCTCTTCACGGCAACCCCGGATGCACCCATTGCGCGGGCGCTCGCCACCATGAGCGAGCACGATATTGGCTCTTTGGTGATCATGGAACACGGCGAGTTGGCGGGCATGCTTACCTTCCGTGAGCTTATCCGACACATGAACGACCAGGACGGCCAGGTTGGCAATAACACCATTCGCAGCATCATGGACGACGCGCCTGTCAGCGTGACGCCCAACACAAGCGCACACGAAGTCCAGCGCCTGATGCTGGAAAAGCATGCGCGCTACATTCCTGTCATGGATGGCCCCACCCTGATGGGCGTCATTTCGTTTTTCGATATGGCACGCGCTCTGGTCGAGGCACAGCAGTTTGAAAACAATATGCTCAAGGCCTACATACGTGACTGGCCCGCCGAGTCAGACGATACACAGCCTTTAGCATAGCCGGGTACAGCACTAGTCAGGTCGCAGTCGTTTGATCGACGGCCTGGCGCCTTCTGTCTTGCAATAACCGCCATGCTTCGCTAATCAGCTCGGGATCATTAGTGTTCAGACGCTGCGCGTCAGACAGCATCTGCCGCCATTGCCTGGCACCGGGCATGCCGTTAGCCCAGCCCAGCATGGTGCGGGCCACAAACCGCAAAGGCACACCCTGCCTGACTTGGTCTGCAGCATAGGTAGTCATACGTGCAATGATTGCATCGTCATCAATCGTGGCTTGTTCCGGCCATAAGGCATGCTGAAGCTCACGCAGTATGGCCGGTGAATGCCAGGCCGCCCTGCCTAGCATCACGCCTTTGAACGTTTGCAGCTGGTCAAGTGTTTCGTGGGTATTGGCCAATCCGCCATTCAAAACAAATAACGCATCAGGAAAATCTGTTATCAGACGCTGTGCCACGCTGTATCGAAGTGGTGGAATGGAGCGGTTATCTTTGGGCGACAGCCCTTTCAGCACCGCATTTCGCGCATGCACAATAAAAACCTGTACACCCGCCTGGTGCAGCGTGCCAACAAAGTCGCGCAGTGGCCCATAGTCTTCATCCCAATCCAGACCCAGTCGATGCTTAACAGTGACGGGAACGGTCACGGCGTCCTGCATGGCCTTCACACACGACGCCACCGCATTAGGCTGTGCCATCAAGCATGCACCAAAGGCCCCCCGCTGAACCCGGTCGGACGGGCAACCGCAATTCAGGTTGATCTCGTCATAACCCCAGTCCTGCCCCAGTTTGGCTGCCCGCGCCAAATCAGTTGGATCACTGCCACCCAGCTGCAGGGCAACGGGATGTTCGCTGGCATCAAACTGCAGGTGACGCGGTACATCGCCATGCAACAGTGCACCTGTGGCGATCATCTCGGTATATAACCGGGCCTGTGGTGATAAAAGACGATGAAAAAACCGACAATGTCGATCGGTGACGTCTATCATTGGCGCCACACAAAGGCGCCAGGCATCGGACGAGGCAATTGAATGACTTGAGGGACTGGAATCGGGAAGTACGGAAGGACGGCAAGACATGAATGAACAGAATTACAAAACAACGCGACGCATGACCCGCCACACGTATACTAAGCTAGAATGCTGAACGCGCAACCCAACACTTTTCAAGTCACCAACCGCATTATTATTTGGCATGGCAGTTTTTACCCCTGTTAGTGAGCTGGAGGCCCAGCAGCTGCTGGAACAATTTTCGATTGGCGAACTGGTATCGTTGCGTGGCATCGCGGCCGGCATAGAAAACACCAACTATTTTCTTACCACGACCCAAGGCGAGTATGTACTTACCCTGTTTGAAGTACTAACGACGGATCAGTTGCCATTTTATATCGAACTGATGCACCATCTGGCTAGCCAGGAAATACCGGTACCACAACCGCAGACGACACATGCCGGCGAGCGCATGACGCAGCTGCACACCAAGCCTTGTGCCATTGTGACCCGGTTAAGCGGTGGCTACGAGCCTGCTCCCGGAGTAGCGCATTGCCGACTGGCAGGAAACCTGCTTGCACGCATGCACTTGGCAGCCCGTAATTTTTCCATACACCAGCCCAACCTGCGCGGTCTGGACTGGTGGAAAAACACCGTACCCACGATTAAGCCCTTTCTGTCCGAAGAACAGCAGCAGCTGATCGGTGCCAACCTGGATGAGCAGATACACCTGTCCAGGCAACCTGCCTTTGTTGATTTACCATACGGCCCTGCACACTGCGACCTATTCCGTGACAATGTGCTGTTTGATGGCACGTTTGAACAGCCCAGCATGGGTGGCTTCATTGATTTTTACTTTGCCGGCTGGGACCATTGGCTGTTTGATGTTGCAGTAAGCGTCAATGACTGGTGCATTGATCGAGATACGGGCGCCTTCAAGCCCGAATTGCTTCAGGCGTGGCTTGAGGCTTATGCGGCCATTCGGCCATTTACTGATTCGGAAAAAACATACTGGCCTGCCATGTTGCGTGCTGCTGCCCTGCGATTCTGGATATCACGACTATACGATTATCATTGTCCACGTCCTGCGCAAACGCTTAAACCGCATGATCCACGCCATTTTGAGCGAATCCTGCAACAACGACACAGCGCCCCTGAGATTACTCTGCCCTAAGGATACTGACGGTTAACCAATGCAAGCTGCAACTTTACCCATTACCGCTGGTTGGCAATGGATCCAGGAAGGCTGGAACCTGTACAAACGCCAACCGGTTCCCATGACGTTCTGGAGTTTGATGACAGCCCTGCTGATCAATCTGAGCTACATACTGATGATTATCGGCCAGGCCGTATTGATCGTGATCACGCCAATGCTCACATTCATTACCCTGTCGGCTTGCCGCCGCATTGCCAGGAACGAGCAAATGGTTCTGGGCCTTTGGCTTGAGCCACTGCGTGGCCGGCGCGACATTCGTTCCGGATTGCTGAAGCTGGGTTTGCTGTATTTTGTATGCTGCCTGGTGGCGGGGCTGATCGCGACCCTTCCCTACACGGCCAACCTTGCTGCAACCATTGACGCTGACGGCCAGATTGACCCGGAACGCTTTGCCTCGGCCATCCAGGCGCCCATGATCACCTTTGGCATTTTATATATTTTGGTGTCTGCCCTTTTTTGGCATGCGCCGGCCCTGATTGGCTGGCACCGGATAAAAATGGTCCAGGCCATGTTTTATTCCATGGTCGCCTGCTGGCGAAACAAATGGCCATTTCTGGCCTACGGCGCAACATGGGCCGCGCTATTCATGGGCCTGCAAATAATCGGCACATTTTTGATGAATGCCGGCCTGTCTGCTGCCACCGCACAAATCATGCTGACTCCGTTGAACCTGATCATGGCAGCGGTCCTGTATTGCAGTTTTTATCCTGTTTACACTCAGGTTTTTGGCGCAAACTATCCTACGGATGAATCGCCTGAGGCGCCTGCTCACTGAGGGCTCAGGGCTGTATCCAGAGCCTGATTAATCCGAACCAGATAGTCTGCGTGCCTGTGTAGATACCCTCCGGACAGCTCGACGGCATAATACGCCCCCTTGCAATAAGCCAAACGATAGGGTGGTAGCTGCACATAGCAGCGAAGCACATGGCGCCGGCGGCTTAGAAAAACCACATCAATGCGTTGGCGCATGCCGAACGTGTGAACCGCCTGGCAAGGGGCCAGGCAGACTCCCTGGTTTGCGGCCAAGCTACCAAAACGGTGCACTCCAAAAAGCCGCGTAAAAAATCTATCCGCTAAATATAGAGTCAGGTGAGGGTGACACGCTGCATCATGGTGTGCATTGACACTCATGACAGGCCTGCCAGCATGTTACTGACAACAGGAAACCCAATAATCAGAAACGTACAGGGAAAAATGCACGACACCATGGGGAACAGCATTTTCACCGGCGCCTTGAGTGCCTGTTCTTCAGCCCTAAGGAAGCGTTCGGAGCGACGCTGCCCAGCCTGTGCGCGCAGCACAGGCCCCACGCTGGCCCCGGTTTGATCTGCTTGCGCCAACGCGGCAACAAGACTGGATAATGCCTCCAGCCCGGTGCGCTTGGCCATCAACGTGAGTGCCTCGATTCGTGCCCGCCCCGCACGCATATCATTGAGCGCCTGATGCAGTTCGTCACGCAACGGGCCTTCAGGCCCATAACGAACCGCCTGTTGCAGCGCGCCTTGCAAATTCAAACCAGCCTCAACACACAGTGTGGTCATGTCCAGCAAAAAGGGCAATTCACGCAGCATCGCCTGCTGCCGGCGTTTACCAAGCCCAACAATATGATGATGGGGCAACCACCCAACCGGTAACGCAACACAAAACGCCCACCACACCGCAGCACCGAAATCGTGATCAAAAAAATTGACCAGAACGCCGGTAAGCAGGACACCTGCTGTGAGCCACACCAGCACTTGAAACGCAACCCACTGTGCTGGAGCCCAGCTTGTCTCCATACCAGCTCGATGAAGACGCATTGTGAGGTGTGACCTGACCTGCCAGGGAATGAACGGCTCGCACAAAGGCGCCAATGCGACAACCCATGGCCACATAAGTCTAATCGGCAGACGGTTAACCGAAAATCGATGCTGATATGCCCTGGCCATGGCTGGCCGGGCTACGGCCCATATCAGGCAGCACAGCGACGCGAAGGAGAACAACATGCTAAGCAATAAAAACATGGCTGTGCCGGGCTACACGTTGATGGTCACGATGCGGCGTACAAACGCCATGCCGACCACTTCAAGCACAACAACAAGACCAAGAACCGCCCATCCTGCCGGCGTTGTCCATAGTTTGTGCATTGCATCGGGATCGAGCCACCATAACGCCCACGCCAGCCCAGGCGGCAAGAGCGCCATGACCCAGGATTGCATGCGCCCTTGGGCTGTCAGTGCATTGATGCGCCCCTTCAGGTGAAGACGAGCTCGTAGTGTTCCTGCTAGCGTTTCGAGTGTTTCCGCCAAGTTGCCGCCAGTATGCATGGAAATACGCAGGGCTGAAACCACCAGGCTGGCGCCTTCGCTAGCCAGACGCTCGCCAAAGTGTTCAAGGGCCTGATCCAGCGATACCCCCATGCGCTGCTCTCGCTGAATCAGGCCCAGTTCCTGGGCGAGCGGCTGTGGCATGTTTTGGGTGGCCAGCTTAAGGGCTGATTGAACACCAACCCCTGCCCTTAATGCCCCAGCCAGTGACAGCAACAGGTCGGGCAGCTGCCGTTCCAACCTTATGAGCCTCTTTGAACGCAAATGCCTGAGCACAGCCTGCGGCAGAAACAGCGCGGCAAGCCACACGGATAAGGCTACGACAGGGCTTGAAGTAAGCAGAAAACTGAGCAGCCCTGCAGCCAGACTAATGATCGCGCCCGCGGTCCACACCTGACCAGCATCAAGAAACAGGAACATCTCGGCAAAGCCCTGCCCTGCCCGATATTCAAACGTCTTTCTGACGGTCAGATAGCGTTTATGCATCCAGTTCAGCACAAACCAACTCGCAATACTGCATGCAAGAAACGAAGCAACAATGACCATGCCAAGCGCCCAGGATCAGAAAGCCTGTTCGGCTGGGCTTGGCTGAGAACGCCAGTCCACCGCGGCAGGTGAGACGGGCGACTGCTGGCTGAACATGGACACATCCAAACCACTATCCTGAATTGCCATGCCTTCAGGCAGCAAACCACAGCCCTGGTAATGCGGTGGCGGCCCAGGACAATACCGGAACAGCTCCTGCAGCTGAATGCGCCCCGCCTCCTGACCAGTAATTTGTGTAATAGAGGTGATAAGACGCAGGCCGCTAGATAGTCTGGCCTGCTGGACGATAAAGTCTATGCCGCTGCTAACGTGCTCCCGGACCGCAGCCAGAGGCAAATCCATTCCTGCCATGAGGATCATGGTTTCTAGCCTGCCCAGGGCATCACGCGGGCTGTTGGCATGCAGTGTCGTCAAAGAACCTTCATGCCCTGTGTTCATGGCCGCCAGCATGTCAAAGGCCTCACCACCCCGACACTCACCCACCACAATCCGGTCAGGCCGCATGCGCAAGGCATTCCTGACTAAATCGCGAATGGTTATGGCGCCCTTGCCTTCCAGGTTGACGGGCCGGGATTCCAGCGAAACCAAATGGCTATGGGCAAGCTGCAGCTCGGCTGCGTCCTCAATGGTAACGATGCGCTCCCCCTCGGGGATACAGTTTGAAAGAATATTCAGCAATGTCGTCTTGCCCGACCCGGTTCCGCCCGACACAACGATATTTTTACGTGTCATAACACAGGCCTGTAAAAAACGACTCATATGATTGTCCATGGCCCCGGCCTGCAACAAATCGCGCATACCGAGCCTGCGTGCCGGAAATTTGCGTATGGTGATACTCGGGCCCTTGAGTGCCACGGGATGAATCACAGCATTGACCCGGGAACCGTCACGCAGGCGTGCATCGACCATGGGGGAACTCTCGTCAATACGCCGACCCAGCGGCGACACGATGCGTTCAATCGCGCCCAGTACCGCCTGTTCGCTACTGAAAGCGGCATCATGTCGATGTAGTAACCCGCCGGATTCAACGAATATTTCATCATGCCTGTTGACCATGATCTCGGTAATGGCGGGGTCTGCTAACAACGGTTCCAGTGGGCCCAGACCAACAGCTTCATCAAGCACTTCTTTGCGCAGCAGCTCGTGATCAAGACTTTTTGGGAATCCGGAATCGTCTTCGATGAGTTCTACGAGAATATCGTTAGCCTCATTGCGCAGATCGTCATCAGACAATGCCTCGATTTCGCGCCTGCGAAGATTCAGTGCTTCCAGCAGAGCACCGTGTAACCGGCTGCGATGCGCAGCGCGCTCATGGTAGCCGGCATGTACCGAGGATGATCCGCGTACACGTAAGGGCTCGGTGACGCTGTAAGGGGGATACCCAGATGTGGCGTCTGTGGCGACTTCCATGTTTGCCTGGGGCACAGACGGCTCTTCTGTATTGCATAGACGAATCCGGCACGGACCAATAATGATCTCGTCTTCGACGGTTAAGGGACCGTACTCTGCGATCCGCTTGTTATTGACATACGTCCCAGCCAGTGCCCCCTGGTCATCAATATACAATCCCCCACTTCGCCGATGTAACGTGGCGTGATGCTTTCCCACTCGCCAGGCGCGAATCCGGAGATCACACTCTGCCGCACGTCCAATAGTGACGGGAATAGTTCCGTGGTAGTGCGTCGTGGTACCGTCTTCGTATTCTAAAAACAGGTTGACCATGGCGTTCAGTCCTTTGTATGTCTGAGCTCAGGCGTGCTCTGCTGCCACTGCGAGCCTTGTCCTGACCAAGGATCCCAGCTTGCTGAATCGTGTCTGGGGGTATATTGGCTGGTCTGTAAATCGTTCACCGGCGTGTTTAGGTTTGTCTTGGTTCCAAATGTTGCATCCATGACAGCCCGCCCTTTTTGGACGCGTTTTTGCATATCTGGATGATCCGCGGACACCAGCACCGGGGTCACGAAGATTGCCAGCTCCGTCTCATTACGCTGAAACCGCCTTGACCGGAAAAGCTCACCAAGAATCGGCACGTTGCTCAGTCCGGGCAGCCCATCAATATTGCGTGCGTCTTCGCGTGATATAAACCCTGCAAGAACCAGGGTTTGGCCTGACTGGGCGTTGAAATCGGTGGCGGCACGCCGGGTCTTGAGTGCCGGACCATTGGCGACTGTGTACGTGGTATCCACAGAGCTCACCTCAACCTCGACACGTGAACGTACTCCGCCGTTACGTTCTATTTGCGGGGTGATGTTAAGTGATACGCCATACGGCTTGAACTCTGTATTGACATTGCCATTGGCATCAACTGTCGAGTAAGGCACTTCTCCACCAGCCAGGAATTCGGCGACACTGCCACTGCGCGCCAGTAGTTGAGGCTGAGCCAATACCACGGCTTCACCGGTTTGCACGAGTGCATCTATATGGGCAGACAACAACGCATTGAGGCCGAAATATCCTGACAGTGAACGCTCAGGAAAATTAACCGGCATAACGGTTTCTCCAGGCCTGTCCAAAACGCTTGACGAGGCATGATCCCACGAGATGCCGGCGGTTGCCCCACCTTGTGAAACACCATTCCACCGAACGCCCAGTTCACGAAGGTACGAGCGTGGTATTTCAAGGACCTGAACGTCAAGAAGCACCATCCGGTCCCAGCCTACGACGCCTGTAAAGTCGAGCAACTGAGGGTAACGCTTGCTAAGTTCGACAATACGTTCACGATCAGCATCCGACAAGGCGTCTCCTTCGACCAGAAGCTTTTCACCAACTGAGGAGACGCTGGCTCCCGGTATGCGCTCAAGCACAGACTGAAGCTCTTGCTGTGTCTGGCGTGCTCCTACTGGCGCCACGTCAATCAGGTAGCGTAGCCGCTCACCATTTTCTGACCACAGCTGCAATGCGCTGGAGCCTTCATTGCGTGCAAACACAATGACTTCTTTTTCTGTGGTGGTCACCGCATTAAGGACATGACCGTCTCCAACAGCAACGCGCGCAATGTCCGGCAAAGCCAGCACGCGGACTTCTCCAACCTGCATTTGAAGATGGGTCTCGCTATGCGCCACACTAACCAGGACACCAAAACACGTTAAAAGCGCAGTGAAACAAAAATGTAGTGCGTGTCTCATTGCGTTTCCTGCCCAGTTGATAATTGGACACTGTCCGGGTCATACATGAACATCTCGTCATTTGTTGGCAGGGTTTCGGCTAGCTGGTCATAGCGCCACGAACTGGTTAAAGCCGGGCTGTAAGGCAAATCGAATACTCCTGTTGCCTGAGGGGTGCCCGATCGTGGCGCAGCCAGCTTAGGGACTGAACGGATCGCCTGATTGCCGTAAAGAACTGATGCGCGGCGTTGAGGCGGTGTTGGCGGTGGCCGGTTAACACCCAATAGCGTCGCCAGATCACCCCTGGTGGCTTTGGTGCTGGCGCCTGCATCCTGTGGGTTGCGCAGCACTGCAGTGATTGTGCCGCCCTGTCTGGCGGCAACCAGCTTTACGGCATCTTCTGGTGCAGCATCGAGCGTGACAGTGCTATAGCCGGTATCCAAGTCGCTCTGGGACCACTCGCTTGGATCTGGATTGTCCTGATCATCGTTGCCTGTCGAGGTACCCGTTGCCAATACAAGCACACCTTGTAACAAAGGGGCTGTGATATGGCGACGCTGATATTCAAAAGACACATATAAATCAATCAGATCACCTGGCTGCAGTAAGCCTGACACAGAATTGATAGCATCCACGGGCATGGTGATGGCGCGCCGGCCTTTGATAAGCTGGGTGGAAAAAGCGCTGTAAGACTGATGCTTGACATGGGCGTCCACAAACGTATCGCCCGCCTGAAGCGCAGTTTGCAGAATCCCGCCTTCAAGGGTGTCGTAGTCTTGAGGAAGAACGCTGTCACTGGACACCACCGTCGCAGGAAAAGACCTTACAGCCAGGTCAGAAGCCTGCAGACGGGTACCAGCAGCCAAATTGTGGGCGGCGACAACTCGTTCGGCCTGAGGTACGCGCGCCTGTGCTTCAACATCAGCTACCTTGTCGCTGATATATTTCTGCGCTGACCATGCTGCCATCAAGCCTGCACCGGCAGCAAGCAGCATGACCGCGGTGGTGCGGTTGACGAAAGGACGAAGGATTGCAATATTCATAGATCCTTACCCTGTACGCCAAGCTGGGCAACCAAGAGGGTGTCGTTCTTGTAAGCAGACCAAGACAGCAGCAATGATTGCCGCCCTTTTTTCCACCGCAAGAATGATGGCCCGTGAAGATCCGTGTTCTGCTCTGGTGTCCATCCCGCTTGTTGTAAGCGATTGGTGAGGTGACCCATGGTTTGTTGGGGACGCATATTAATGAGATAGGTTTGATGCCGAACGCTGACTGCATCGTCCTTAATCACATGATCAATCAGTGGCCTGGCTTGTCCTGGAATCCAGCCTGGAACTTCTGGTGTTGCTGAATTGGCCCCGCTTGCCGGCTCTGGTAGCAAGGCCATGCCAGACACATGACCAAAAGCACGGCTACGTTCGGTGCTTACCATGGCCACCCAATGCCAATCTTCTTTAATGCCCGAGAGCACAATTTGCCCTGGAAGAGTGAGAACCCGCTGAAACAGATCCAGTCTGCGCGACAAGATCTGGGCAACACGGCCAGCACTGGAAGATGACTGGAATGTGGCAAAACGTACCGGCACACCGTTAGCTTGCATCTGACTCGGCTCGTGCCACGCAATGTGTTTTTTAGTGATTGCCATAGAGCGGTCAAGTACATCGGCTGCCACCGTATTTGCCATACATGTGCTGATCAATAGCGCACCCACTGTCGTGGCGCTGCGTCTAGATAAAAGTCCATTACCACACACACTGTCACCCCACTTCATTGTTGACTGGGACTGCTCGAGAACGGCGCTTGCGGTGCCCAGCGATGCAACCAGTCAAACGTTGGCGATGGCCGCCTCCAACCGTCATCCACACGGTGAACGCGTGACGTAACGCGTTCACCCAGCTGTTGGGAATGTGCGCCAGCACGCTGCCAGCCGGGACCAGACTGCTGAATACGGTCCGCTGCGGCGGAATCGTTTGAAGCGTGCCCAGCGTCTGTTGCGATCGTGACGTCACGTTGCAGCGCGGGATAAGGAGAGTGATCGATACGGGGCGACAAACGGACGCCGGCAGCCACCAGTCCGCCATCTGCAGTCTTGAAGCCCGTGCTTAGCTGTGCGCTGGGGAGATGCCCAGCCCCAGGCTGGGCGTGGGCACTTGCAGGAGCGGTAC
>DAHVSI010000071.1 GCA_027324645.1 Castellaniella sp.
GTGGCGAGTGCCGCGGGCCCCGATCCAAAATCTCCTGGACACAGGTTGAGACCGGTTCGGCCATCACGTGGAAATACCCCAGTGTTGTGCTCCGTGGCGACGACTCCATCGGCGAGTTCTATTCGGTGGCGTTAAGTAATCACAAACAGCAGGCGGACACCGGCACCAAAATGATTCACATGGGTCGCAACACAACCAGCACAATCATCTCCAAAGGGATCTCTGCTGGACGTGGCAGTAATGCTTATCGCGGTTTGGTGCGCATGACGCCCAAGGCGGAAAACGCGCGCAACTTCACTCAGTGCGACTCGCTGCTCATCGGCAAGCAGTGTGCAGCGCACACGTTTCCCGTCATGGAAGTGCAAAATCCCACCGCTCATGTCGAACACGAGGCGACCGCGTCACGGATTGGTGAAGACCAGCTGTTTTATGCCATGCAGCGCGGCCTGTCGGCCGAGGACGCGATCTCCATGATCGTCAATGGCTACTGTAAAGAAGTATTCAAAGAGTTGCCGATGGAATTTGCTGTCGAGGCACAAGCGCTGCTTGGTGTCAGTCTGGAAGGCAGCGTTGGCTGACAAAGGAATTTATATAATGCTTGAAATCAATAATTTGCATGCCTCGGTCGATGAGGCAGAAATCCTTAAAGGACTGAGCCTGTCGGTCAAGGCGGGCGAAGTGCATGCCATCATGGGCCCCAACGGGTCAGGTAAAAGCACGCTTGCACAGGTGCTTGCCGGCCGCGAAAGCTATCAGGTCACAGATGGGTCCGTTTCCTGGCAAGGTCAGGATTTGCTGGACATGGCCATTGAAGAGCGAGCCCGCAGTGGCTTGTTCCTAGCTTTCCAGTATCCCCTGGAAATTCCCGGGGTCTCCAACGCTTACTTTTTGCGTGCGTCCGTGAACGCGATCCGCAAAGAGCGTGGGGAGCCTGAGCTTGATGCCATGGATTTCCTCAAGCTTGTTAAGCAGGAAATGAAAAACGTCGGCATGAAAGAAGAGTTTCTGTACCGGTCGGTCAACGAAGGGTTTTCAGGCGGCGAAAAAAAGCGCAACGAAGTCCTGCAAATGGCACTGCTTGAGCCTACCTTGGCTGTTATGGACGAAACGGATTCCGGGTTGGATATTGATGCACTCAGGGTTGTGGCGGATGGTGTAAACCGCCTGCGTTCGCCGGATCGTGCCATGATTGTGATCACACACTACCAGCGCTTGCTCGATTATATTGTTCCTGACCACGTGCACGTTCTGTCAAACGGTCGTATTGTTCGCTCCGGCGGACACGAACTGGCGCTTGAGCTCGAGAAACGGGGTTACGGCTGGGTGAAAGAACTCGCAGCCAAGGAAGCAGAAGGCAAAGAGGCAACGGCATGAGTGATGTTGATACCTGGGTGAGTCTGTATCGTGCCCAAGCTGCCGATACAATTGGGTCGGGTATCCCCTGGCTCGATAATCTGCGTCAGCGCGCCATGGACAGGTTTGCATCAGAGGGCTGGCCCACAACGCGCCACGAAGGGTGGCGCCATACTTCGCTTGCGCCTTTGCAGCAACTTGCTTTTACCACGGGCACATCCGCCACCAGCCAAGAAAGCATTAAAGCCACCGTACAAGGGTTGCGTGGCCAGCAGCCTGGTCATTGGCTGGTGTTTATTGATGGCCGGTATGCGCAGGACCTGTCTCATATCGATGCCTTGCCAGAAGGCGTTGCCGTTTCACCCTTGTCCAGGGCGTTGCAAACTGACGCCGACAGGGTTGAAGAATATTTTGGCACCGAAGACCAGGGACATGCCCCCGCAGCGCTTAGCCTGGCGCTTACAGGCGATGGTGGCTATGTATACCTGCCGCGGGCCACGACGCTTGAGCAACCAGTCAACCTGGTCTTCATTGCAGCCAGTGGTGGTACGGCCAGCTTTCCACGCAATCTGATCCTGGCGGAATCCGGTGCCCAGGCGACAGTTGTTGAACACTATGTGTCTGCATTCGCATCCGATGCTGATATTGAGCCAACACTGACCAATGCCGTGTCGCGCACGCATGTGGCCTCCGACGCCAAGGTCACGCATGTCAAGCTTCAGCAAGAGCGTGAGAATGCGTTTCATCTGGCTCATATCGAAGCCATGCAGGCGGCACAGTCAACGTTTGACTCGCACTCCATGTCATTTGGCGCGCGCCTGGCACGTAACGATATTCGCACCACTTTTGGCGGTGAGCGATGCCACACTTTGCTTAACGGGCTCTATCATGTTGATGCCCGCCGGCACGTTGATCACAATACCGTGATTGATCATGCCTGGCCCAACGGTATCAGCCGTGAATACTATCGGGGTATCTTAGGTGGCACAAGCCGCGGTGTGTTTGGCGGACGCATACTGGTGGCACCCGGCGCGGACGGGACCGATGCGGTGCAACGCTCCGATAGCTTGCTGCTGTCTCGTCTGGCGCGTGCCGACTCCAAGCCCGAGCTCGAAATTTATGCTGACGATGTGAGCTGTGCGCATGGTGCAACGGTCGGTCAGCTTGATGATGACGCCCTGTTTTATTTGCAGACTCGGGGCATGGATAACGAGCACGCCCGCACCTTGCTTACCTACGCTTTTGCTGCACAAACGCTGGAACGCCTTGAGTTGCCCGCGCTGCGTCAGCAAGTAGCTGCTTTGATTCAAGAGCGCTTGCCCGGTGGGCAGGCCCTGGGGGATGTGCAATGAATGCTCCACTGGCGCCCGCACCAGTCCTGGATGTGGCTGGCGATTTTCCTATTCTGCAGCGGCCGCTGCGCGGTCGCCGGCTTGCCTATCTGGATAATGGAGCCACCACTCAAAAGCCCGCCAGCGTAATTCGGGCAATCTCCGACTATTATGAGCATGCCAACGCCAACATTCATCGAGGCGTGCACTTTCTATCGCAGCACGCCACCGATCTGTATGATGAGGCAAGGCGCGGCGTACAGCAATTTATTAATGCCAGTCGGGCCGAAGAAATTGTGTTCACGAGTGGAACCACCCAGGCAATTAACCTGGTCGCCTATAGCTGGGGGCGTGACAACCTGCATCCGGGTGACGAGATCGTGCTGACCGAGCTTGAGCACCATTCCAATATCGTCCCCTGGCAGCTCATTGCCAAGCAGACTGGTGCAGTAATCAAGGTTGCGCCGGTCATGGACAGTGGTGAAATCGACCTGGAAGCCTATCACGCCTTGCTCAGCGACAAGACCCGGTTGGTGGGCATGGTGCACATCTCGAATGCCTTGGGTGTTATCAACCCCGTTAATACCATGATTCAGGCGGCCCGCCGTGTCGGGGCTGCCGTCCTGGTTGACGGCGCCCAGGCTGTGGCGCACCAGCCTGTTGATGTTCAGGCGCTGGACTGCGACTTTTACGTATTTTCGGCCCATAAACTATATGGCCCGACCGGCATGGGTGCGCTCTATGCTCGGTACGATGTGCTCAATGCCATGGGACCCTGGCAGGGCGGCGGCGACATGATTCACACCGTCAGCTTTCAGGAAAGCACCTATGCGCCTGTGCCGCAGCGGTTTGAAGCGGGCACCCCAAACATCGCGGGTGCCGTAGGCATGCATGCTGCCATCCGGTATGTTAAGGAAATCGGGTTGGATCGTATCGCCCAGCACGAGACCCAACTGTTGGCGTACGCAACGGATCAGCTGGCAGCCGTGCCAGGCCTCACGATTATTGGTCACCACGCGCCGCGGGCCGGTATTGTGTCTTTTGTCCTGGATGGCATTCATCCACACGACCTTGGCACGATTCTTGACGCCGAGGGCGTAGCGATCAGGGCAGGGCATCATTGTGCCATGCCGCTCATGACGCGGTTTGGCATTCCCGGTACGGCTCGCGCTTCCCTGGCGCTCTATAATACGGAGGCGGATATTACCGCACTGATTGGGGCGCTCGACAAGGCGCAGGAACTATTCGGAACAGGACATCACGCATGATGGGGCACAACGATCTGCGCGATCTATATCAGGAAGTAATTTTCGACCACAATCGGCAGCCGCGTAATTTCCACGTGCTGGACAACGCCAATCGGTCGGCTGATGGTCATAATCCATTATGTGGTGATCAACTGACTGTGTATGCACATGTTCAGGACGACGTGGTCCAGGATGTGAGTTTTGTTGGACACGGCTGCGCTATTTCCAAGGCATCCGCGTCGCTCATGACCGAAGCGGTCAAGGGCAAGCATGTCAAGGAAATTGAGGAACTGTATGACGGCATCCATCAGATGCTGACCGAATCGCATCCAGAAGATATTGACTTTGGCAAACTTGAGGTTTTGTCAGGCGTTCGTGAGTTCCCGGCACGGGTCAAATGCGCGAGCCTTGCATGGCATACGTTGCAAAATGCCATTACACAGGCCGGACACACGGCGCAAACCGAGTGAGTTCATTATGAGTTTTGATCGTCAGGAAGTTGTGGTGAATCGCGATCTGCCCGCAGTGACGGTGCCTTACGGATCGCCTGTAACCATTGAAGAGGGGTGTGTTGCTCTTATCACGCAACAACTCGGTGGCAGTTATACCGTCATGGTCGAGGGCAACCTGTACCGGGTCGAGGGTGTCGATGGCGACGCACTTGGTTTTGAACCAGAAGTTGTCGAAGAAAGCCGTCCGGAAGGCCCCGTCACCCAGGAATACGTCCAAGAAGAAGCGTGGGAGCGCTTATCTACCTGTTATGACCCGGAAATCCCCGTGGATATCGTGAACCTGGGGCTGGTCTACCGCTGCGATGTCAAACCGGCGGGCGAAGAGCAATATGACATTGAAATGGACATGACCCTTACCGCTCCGGGCTGCGGCATGGGTGAATTCATTGCCGAAGATGCCCGCTCCAAGCTCAAGACCATACATGGAGTGCGCGACGTCCACGTTGATCTGGTCTGGGATCCACCCTGGAGCCGCGAGATGATCAGTGAGGCAGCGAGGTTGCAGATGGGTCTGCTTTGAGTACACAGGGTGTGTACCTTGTCTCGCCTTCTGGCACCGTCGCCAGTTCGACGGTGCTGGATCGTGCCTGCCAGCGGCTGGAATCCATCGGGTTTCCAGCCGTTGTTGATTCTGCTGTATTGTCTCAGTACCAGCGCTTTGCGGGTACCGACACAGAGCGCCTTGAAGCCATCAACCGGGCACTGGGTCAGCCGCAGCCTATCGTGATGGCCACGCGCGGCGGTTACGGCATGAGCCGGTTGTTGCACCGCATTGATTGGGCGGCTGTGGCAGCCAGTGGCAAGCGCTTTGTCGGTCATAGCGATTTCACAGCCTTTAACCTTGCCCTGCTGGCCCAAACAGGGGCGGTAAGTTACACGGGCCCCAGCGCGATTCCCGACTTTGGCGCCGAAACTCTTGATGACCTGATGCCGGATTTGTTTGCCGAAGTGATGCGCGATGAACTTGAAATTCTGAGCTTTGTCACACCTGATGCCGACCTCGTGGATGATCGTGGCGTGTTGTGGGGAGGCAATCTGGCCATGCTGATGTCGCTTATAGGCACTCCCTACATGCCGGATATTGATGGCGGCATTCTATTTTTGGAAGACATTTCCGAGCATCCGTACCGCATTGAACGCATGCTTGTCCAGTTATGGCAGGCTGGCATTCTGGGTCGCCAAAAAGCATTGCTGCTTGGACACTTTACCGGCTACCGCGCAGGCGCAAACGGCACCGATTATTCTTTGGATGATGTGATCAGGTGGGTTCGTGATCATGTCGGTCTGCCAGTCGTTACCGGCTTGCCGTATGGTC
Organism: Castellaniella sp.; assembly: GCA_027324645.1. Classification (GTDB taxonomy): domain Bacteria; phylum Pseudomonadota; class Gammaproteobacteria; order Burkholderiales; family Burkholderiaceae_B; genus JAJYRX01. The sequence continues at coordinate 5,759 of DAHVSI010000071.1, forward strand.
ATGTTGCAACCAAGGCCACCTTGCCGGTAGGCGCTACAGTGGGTCTTGCCACCGAAGATGGTATGGCCCATCTGGTCTTGCACGAACACCATGCTGAATCGGATCTCAATGATGAGCCTGCACCATGACGGTTTACACGCTATCCGGCGTTGCCCGATGGGAAGAAGAGGTCAAACGCAGCCGTTTTTTGGCGATTGCGGCGGCTGTACGGCAGCCCGAGGAAGCGTTGGCATTCTTTGAAGCGCATCGTGTGCCCGAAGCCACCCATAACTGCTGGGCGTTTCAGATTGGCGATACCTACCGCTTCAATGATGATGGTGAACCCGGCGGGACGGCTGGACGGCCCATCTTGCAGGCCATACAGGGGCAACAGTGCGATCAGGTGGCCGTACTGGTGATCCGGTGGTTTGGCGGCGTCAAACTGGGTACGGGGGGCCTTGTCCGCGCTTATGGTGGATGTGCGGCCCAATGCTTGCGTCAGGCTCAGAAGCAACCCATTATCGAGACCGTGGACATAGTGTGCCACTGCCCCTTTGCTGATCTGGACAGAATCAAGGCCCGACTCATGGATCAGGCGGCACAGATTGTTGGGGAAGAGTTTGACGCCAGCGGCGTGACCTGGCAATTAAAGGTAGCCCGTGAGGGGCACGAGGCATTCATGGACCGGTTTATTGACCAGACCAGTGGCCAGGGCCGGATCAATTTGCTGCAATCCGGCGACTGACCGCAGGTAGTAGACAATTCTTAGGACAAGTCGCTTTCGTCATCGCTGTCGGCTTCTTGACGGGCAATGTCCGCGTGGACCTGTTCCATATCGACAGCCTTGATCTGCGTGACCAATTCTTCAAGCTGGCTTTCAGAAAGTGCGCCTGCCTGGGAAAACAACAATACCTGCTCCCGAAAAGCCATGAGTGTGGGAATTGAGCGAATGTTCAGAGCATTGGCCAGTTCGGGCTGCTCTTCTGTGTTGATCTTGGCAAAAGTGACGTCCTCATGCTGGGTGGCGGCTTGCTCGAAAACAGGCGCGAAACTTTGGCAAGGCCCACACCAGGGAGCCCAAAAGTCAATAATTACGGGCTTGTCAGCTTGAACGGCGTCCGTAAAGCTGTCCTTGTCGAGTTCGATTGTGCTCATATATACCCCATAAAATCAGGGCAACGAAACGTATCGGCCCTGGGTTGTTCTGTCATTGACACTCCAGTGTACCTGTTCAGGACAGCTTGCTGGTGACGCCCGTAATCCTGTGATGTTACGTTTTGTAGATGCAGTCCAGGTGCTCACTCGTCCGGAAACGCAGCGTACTTAATAACGAACAGGATGGCCACGATCAGCGTTGCGGGGTGGATCTCGCGGAATCGGCCTGTGGCTGCCTTCAGGACGGTATAACTGATAAAGCCGAATGCCAAACCATTTGCGATGGAGTAGGTGAACGGCATTGCCAGCGCAGTCAGCGTGGCCGGGGTTGCTTCGGTGACATCGGACCAATTGATATCGCGCAACTCGCGCATCATGAGCCCAGCCACATACAGCAAGGCAGGTGCGGTGGCATAGGCTGGGACCGCGCCCGCCAGAGGGGACAGGAAAAGCGCCAGAATAAAAAGGATGGCAACCGTCAGTGCTGTCAGGCCGGTACGACCACCCGCCAGGACGCCGGACGCACTTTCGGCGTAAGCGGTGGTGCTGCTTGTGCCTAGTACGGAGCCGGCAATAATTGCTGAGCTGTCTGAAAACAGCGCACGCCCCAGGCGGTTGGGACGGTCGGGTTGAATAAGACCGGCCCGGCGTGCTACGCCAATCATGGTGCCCGTGGCGTCGAACACTTCAACCAGTACCAATACTAAAATGACATGAACAAAGCCGGTTTGCAGAACGCCAAGCAGGTCAAACTGGAAAAATGTAGGGGCTAAGCTGGGCGGGGCAGAGACAAGACCGTGGAACTCTGTGGTGCCCACAGCCATGGACAGCACGGTGACGACCAGAATTCCGATCAGGATAGCGCCGCGTATATTTAATGCATCCAGCGCCGCAATAATGAAAAAGCCTAGAATGGCAAATAGCGCAGGGGCTTCGGTCAGGTCGCCCAAGGCGATCATGGTGGCCGGGTCTTTAACGACGATACCTGCAGAACCCAATGCGATTATGGCAAGAAACAGGCCAATACCGGCAGCAATGGCTGATTGCAACGATTGGGGTATGCCTTTGATCAGCCATGACCGGATGCCGCTGATTGTCAGGATCATGAATATGATCCCCGATATGAGCACGGCGCCCAAAGCCTGCTGCCATGTATAGCCCATCACGCCCACAACAGTGAACGCAAAGAAAGCATTGAGCCCCATGCCCGGGGCCATGCCAATCGGCCAATTGGCCACCAGTGCCATGACAAGCGAGCCAACTGCGGCAGCCAGGCAGGTTGCCACAAATACAGCGTCCCGATCCATGCCTGTTGTGGACAGAATTTCCGGGTTAACAAATATGATGTAGGACATCGTCAGAAACGTTGTGATGCCTGCAACGATTTCTGTTCGTATTGATGTATTGTGTGCAGACAGCTGAAACAAACGCTCAAGCATGGGGCGGGAACCTTTTTGTGACGCAAGGCGGTACGCAAAATACCATTCTTGCTTTTTTGAACGATAATAAGCCTGAATTTTATGCCGGATTTTAATTCTTTTCGAATAGTGCCATGATTGTCTTGGGTTTTGAAAGCTCATGCGACGAAACCGGGGTTGCACTGGTGTGCACCGAACGGGGGCTGCTGGCCCATACCTTGCATAGTCAGGTGGCCATGCATCGTGAATATGGGGGGGTCGTGCCCGAGTTGGCCTCACGCGACCACATTCGCCGCATATATCCATTAACACAGCAGGTCCTGCAGCAGGCAAACCTTGAGCAGGGAGATATTGATGTCGTGGCATATACCGCCGGGCCAGGATTGGCTGGTGCGTTGCTTGCGGGTGCAAGCTTTGCCTGTTCCCTTGCCTGGTCCCTCGGTGTGCCATCGATGGCCATCCATCATCTGGAAGGGCATCTGCTTTCTCCGCTAATGGCCACACCGGCTCCCGAGTTTCCCTTCGTGGCACTGTTGGTATCGGGTGGGCATACGCAGCTTATGCGTGTTGATGGCGTCGCCCAGTACGAGCTTCTTGGCGAAACCCTAGATGATGCCGCAGGCGAGGCATTTGATAAAACGGCGACGTTGTTGGGTTTGGGTTACCCAGGCGGACCGGCGCTATCCAGGATGGCGCAGCAAGGGGATTCCCACGCCTACACATTGCCGCGCCCGATGTTGCGAAACCCCGATCTTGACTTCAGTTTCAGCGGTCTTAAAACAGCAGTGCTCACCAAAGTCCGTCACCTCACGGCACAGGGTCAAACCTTGTCGGAGCGCCAAAGGGCCGATCTTGCAGCGTCGACAGAAGCGGCCATTGTCGATGTTCTGGCCACCAAGGCTATCCGGGCGCTGGATCAAACCGGACTGACCCAGCTTGTCGTTGCGGGTGGAGTTGGCGCAAACCAGCGGTTGCGCGCCCATCTGCAGCAAGCCGTCCACGAACGCTCCGGCAAAGTCTTTTTTCCGCCCATTGAACTTTGCACAGACAATGGGGCCATGATTGCTTTTGCAGCGGCCCAGCGGATTGTCGCTGGTATTCCGGCCAACCAAGATTCCGAATCGAGTTTTACTGTTCGGCCGCGCTGGGAACTTTCTGATATTTGTGTCTGACTACAGACGGACGGGGTGGTTCGTTAACGGCGGGTACGACCGGCCGCACGTTTGTGGCCGGGGGTGGAGCCGGATTGCCCAATGCGGGGTTCTTTGCCTTGCATGAGGCGACTGATGTTGGTTTGGTGCCGATACAGTAGTACCGCACTAATGGCCACAAGCATGACAACTACGGACGATTCCCCACGCCACACCACATTGCTCCCAAGAATGTAATACAGCGGTGCAAAAATACAGGCAACGATAGCCGCCAGTGATGAATAGCGAAACGCCCATGCAATGATCACCCAGGTTGCCGCAGTAGCCACACCCAGCCAAACATTGATGCCCAGCAACACCCCAAGAGCCGTAGCGACTCCCTTGCCACCCTTGAAACGCAAAAATACGGGTAAAACGTGCCCGATGAAGGCGGCAAAGCCACAGAGGGCGACTACGCTGGCAGGCAAGTGCTGGATGCCCGCCACGTACTGTGCCAGTCCAACTGCAATCCAGCCTTTGCCCAGATCGCCCAACAGGGTCAGTGCAGCTGCCGGCCGGTTGCCGGAGCGCAACACGTTGGTGGCACCGGGGTTGCGCGAGCCAAACTTTCTAGGGTCGCGTAACCCCATAATGCGGCTGATCACAACCGCAAATGGAACTGAGCCCAGTAAATAAGAGGCCAGGATAAGCGCTGCACTGACAAGAATTGTATTCATGGAGATGAAAAGTACCATATTGCATGGTGAATCGGTATACTGGAGCGGCTTTGCCAATAGCTGGTTCGTTACGAACAGACACGTCCGGGGCAGCTACCATAAGGGCAGGCGCGCCGGTTTCACTATCATGCCAAAAACCCTTAAAAAACAGTTTTCTACCATGCCGTCTGGTACAAACAACCGTTTTGGTCGTTCACGCCTTGGCGGCGGTATCACACCTACCAATAGTAATGCACGTATTCTTACCCCACCCAGGGTGGCGAACGTACAGGCCACCCGTCAGCTAGCCAAAAGGGTCAACATGGGCCTGAATTCGGAACGCTCCCGTGCCACGATGGTCAATCGATTGCGTCAGCAGGGGATCCAGGACGAGCGTGTGCTTGATGCAATCATGGCAGTGCCACGCCATCTTTTTGTGGATCAGGGCCTTGCCAGTCGTGCATACGAGGACGCTGCGTTGCCGATCGGGTTTGGGCAGACCATCTCGCAGCCATGGGTGGTGGCCAGGATGGTGGCGGCGGTATGCGAAAAGGGCATACCGGATAAAATACTCGAGGTTGGGGGCGGATGTGGCTATCAGGCTGCGGTCCTTGCCAAACTATCACGCCGGGTGTATGCCATTGAACGTGTTCAGGGCCTGTACCAACAAACGCGACAACGCCTTGAAAAACTGGGGCTGCTGTCGCGCATTCAGTTGGTTCATGGCGATGGCTCGAAGGGCTTGCCCAATGCAGCTCCTTTTGATGCGATTCTGGTGGCTGCCGCTGGTATTGAGATCCCCCAGGCACTGCTTGACCAATTGGCAATTGGTGGTCGCTTGATTGCACCAGAAGGGGGTGCTGATCAACGATTGGTATTGATTGAACGCACCGGCGAACAGGCATGGCACCGGACAGAACTCGAAGCGGTACGGTTTGTGCCATTGCGTTCAGGCGTACAACCATAGATAGGGCACCAATTTTTGGTGGTTTTAGATTACAGGAGCTTTCCATCATGCACGCAGCGAGCCTGCCCATATCCACTGAACACCGTCATGATCGTCGTCGGTTCTGGTCTAGCCTGTTCCTGATCGTTTTGTTTGGGCTGGTTTTAGCCGGCTGTGCGTCACGCCAGGACAGGGCTCCTGTCACAGACATCGCCAAGCCTGCCTCCAAGCCTGCCAAAGGGGTGGATGGCACGTACGTTGTCCGGCCGGGTGACACCCTTTATAAAATCGCCCAGGACAATGATATCGACGCGGCCAAGCTGGCACATATCAATGATATTAATGACCCATCCCAGTTGCGTGTTGGGCAGGTGCTCAAACTCGATGGGCAGGCGCCCAAGGCTGAAAAGAAGGAAAGCGAAGCCAAGCCTATCGCTCCCGTTGAGCCCGTTGGTACAACAGCTACGGCACGCGCCAGTGACGCTGGTGCCATTGATTGGGGCTGGCCCACTAGCGGCAAAATCATCCAGAGCTTCAATTCCAGCACCAAGGGGATTGATCTGGAAGGCGCGGAAGGCGACCCGGTCAAGGCTGCGGCTGATGGGAAGGTCATGTATGCAGGCAATGGGGTACGGGGGCTGGGCAACTTGATCCTGCTTGGCCATTCTGACGGCTTTATTACCGCCTATGCGCACAATCAGGAACTGCTGGTCAAAACAGGCGAACAGATTAAAAAGGGCGCCACAATTGCCAAAGTTGGCCAAACAGACACGTCGTCACCGCGTTTGCACTTTGAGGTTCGCCGGCGGGGTACCCCTGTCGATCCGTTGTCCTATTTGCCTGCCCGCTAACAAGCAACGCTGTCATGCGGCAAATTGGGTAACGCTCTGAAAAATCTTCAGTGTGCCGGAAATACTTGTGTAATGGTGTTGGCACAATAGTGTGGGTTCCGTATTACGTTGTGGAGGAAACCTATCATGTCTGCAAACCTATTCAGGTGCACTCTATTTTCTGCTGTGCTGGCAGCCGGTATGGCGGTAACCGGCGGGGCACAAGCCCAAACAAACGCACCCACCGCCATGGAGTCCAGCGCAGCCGTGCAAGTCGCCGGGGCGCACCATCATCACAACATACAACGCCATAGCATGCGGTACCGTGGCGGCCATCACGCGCATCGCAAAGGGCACCGTCATGCGCGGTATAAAAAGCACGGTCGTCATGGTGCTCACCACCATAAGCGTCATCGTGGGTCGGCACACCACTCCAGTGGGCACTACCGGGGGTCATATGGTCAGTCACGGCGCTATGCTCGCCCAGTGATGTGGGTGCCAGGCTATGGCGGCGTTACGCAGCAAATTGTGGACTCGCTAGAGCTCACCAGCAAGCAGGAAGATCTGCTCACTCAGGCCCAGGACGCAACCAGAAAAAACAAGGTTTCCTGGTCGCGCAAACCTCAAAAAACGCTAGGCACGACACGGTCGGAAAAAACTATTGATCCTCACAGCATGCTTGAAGATCGCAAAGAGCAGCACACAGAAAGGCAGGCTAAACGCGAGGCCCAGACTGAAAAATGGCTAGCTCTTTGGGATGCTCTAGAGCCCGAGCAGCAAGAGGCCGTGTCCGACTATATATCTACGAAACGGTCTGGCAAAAAAATGCGTGGGCAAGTCCCTGCCAAAAAGGATTCAACAGAAAACAACGCTGCGTCCTGACTACCCGCAGCCAAACACACCCGCCGGGCTAAAATAGCCCGGCTTTTCTTTTTTTATAAGGCTTGTTTGGTTGCCCATGGCTGCGTTATTCAATATTGAATCTTCAGATCTTGATGGACAAGGCGTTGCACACGCTGACGGTAAGGTAGTGTTCATTCAGGGAGCATTACCGGGCGAGCAGGTGCGCGCCGAAGTGATTCGTCAGCGGAAAAATCATGACAAGGCACGATTGCTCGAAGTTGAACGGGCCTCAAGCTTGCGGGTGACACCCGCATGTCCCCATTATGGCGTGTGTGGCGGCTGTGCCATGCAACATATGGACGCCGACGCGCAGGTGGCCGTGAAACAGCGTGTGCTTGAAGATAATCTGCAACATTTGGGCAATGTGCAGGCTCAGTCGATTCTGCCACCCATCTATGGGCCAACATGGGGATACCGGTACCGTGCACGTCTGTCGGCCCGGCTGGTGCATAAAAAGGGTGGAGTCCTGGTAGGGTTTCGCGAGCGTAACAGTCGCTATGTGGCCGATATTCATGAATGCCACGTGCTGCCGCCCAGCATATCGGCTTTGCTTGTGCCGTTGCGCCGTTTAATAGAAGGTTTATCGCGGCCCGATCGCATCCCGCAGATTGAGCTGGCAATGGGTGATGACGTGGCGGCGCTGGTGCTGCGACATCTTGAGCCGTTGACCAGTCAGGACCATAGTTTATTGCGGGAATTTGCGGATCAGCACAAAATAAGCTGGTGGCTGCAGCCTAAAGGTCCCGATACGGCGCACCCTCTAGTAGAGGGTGACGAAGCCCGACTGTACTATTTGTTGCCGCAGTTTGGGCTGACCATGTGGTATCGCCCTACGGACTTCACTCAGGTCAATCATCGTGTCAATCGCGCACTCATATCGCGTGCATTAAATCTGCTTGACATACAGCCTCAGGACCGGGTTGCCGATATGTTCTGCGGACTGGGTAATTTCAGTCTGCCTATGGCAACGCAGTGCCGTTCGGTAGCAGGATTTGAAGGGTCGGATGCGTTGGTGCAGCGTGCGGGCGAGTTGGCTGAACGCAATGGACTGGCAAAACAGTGCACCTTTGCCAGCACGAATCTATTTGAAATTGACACCGCATGGCTTGAGGCGCAAGGTCCCTTTGACCGGATGCTTATTGATCCGCCGCGCGAGGGTGCTTTGGCTCTAGTTAAGGCATTATCGGAGCTTGCTCATGGCAAGCGCCCCAAACGCCTTGTGTATGTGTCGTGCAATCCAGCCACCCTGGCGCGTGATGCCGGCATTATGGTCCATGTGGGTGGTTACCGGCTTGTCAGCGCAGGCGTGGTCAACATGTTCCCGCACACTAGCCACATTGAATCCATAGCAGTGTTTGACTCCTGATTGAGCGCACCCGGCGGGCAGGCTTGCCGTCGCCGATGGTGCGCTACGACAGGTTATTCAGGCGTTATCGGCCAGTATACGGCGCGCCTGTTCACGCACCTGTTCCGGCGCGGTGCCCCCCACGTGGTTGCGCACAGATACGGAGCCCTCCAGCGTAAGCACGTCATACACGTCCTCGCCAATGTCGGCGTGGAATGTTTGCAGATCAGCTAGGGGCAGATCCGACAGATCACACTCGCGCTGTTCGCACATTCTGACTGCCAGGGCGACTGTTTCGTGGGCGTCACGAAAAGGGACGCCTTTGCGCACAAGGTAGTCAGCCAGATCCGTTGCGGTGGCAAACCCCTGTAATGCCGCACTACGCATGGAAGCCTTATTGACCTGGATGCCGGCCATCATGTCAACGAAGATGGTCAGTGTGTCTCGTATCGTGTCGGCTGCATCAAACAAGCCTTCCTTGTCTTCCTGGTTGTCTTTGTTGTAGGCAAGAGGCTGGCCTTTCATCAGGGTAAGCAGCGCGATCAGGTGTCCATTTACACGCCCGGTCTTGCCCCGGACAAGCTCAGGGACGTCAGGGTTTTTCTTTTGGGGCATGATCGAACTGCCTGTGCAAAAACGATCCGCCAATTCAATAAAGCCCACTCTGGGACTCATCCATAAAATCAACTCTTCAGACAGCCTCGATAGGTGCATCATGATCAACGCCGCGGCTGAACAGAATTCAATGGCGAAATCCCGATCGGAGACGGCATCAAGTGAGTTCTGGCAAATGGCATCAAACCCCAGCAGGTCGGCCACCTGTTGTCTATCGATAGGAAAAGAGGTGCCAGCCAGTGCAGCGGCGCCCAGTGGCAGATGATTCACACGCTGTCTACAGTCTTGCAGACGTTCAAGATCGCGCCCCAACATTTGCGCGTAGGCCAGCAAGTGATGACCAAAGGTGACGGGTTGCGCTACCTGGAGGTGCGTGAAACCCGGCATGATCGTATCGGCATGCTTCAGGGCCGTATTAGCCAGGGCCTGGCGCAGGTCAGCCAATAAGCTGCAGGCAATGTCTATTTCGTTTCTTAGCCATAGGCGGATATCGGTGGCGACCTGGTCATTTCTGGATCGTCCGGTGTGCAGACGTTTGCCGGCATCACCGATCAGTTCCACCAGCCTTTTTTCAATATTCAGGTGCACATCTTCCAGATCCAGCGACCAGTCGAAGGTATTGTTGGCAATCTCATCGCGGATTGTTTGCATGCCTTTATTAATAGCTTGCAAGTCGTCTTCGCTCAGGATGCCAATTGTCGCCAGCATGCGTGCATGCGCCAGGGAGCCTTCAATATCAAACGGCGCAAGACGCTTATCGAACGTGACGGAAGCCGTATAACGCTTGACAAGCTCCGAGACGGGCTCTGAAAAGCGAGCCGACCAGGCCTGTGATTTATTGTCAAACTGGCTGTGTGGGGAAGAGCGGTCTGTCATGATGAAAAAAGCCTCCGAAAAGCATGGCCTATCGCTACGAAAACCCACAGTATAAGCTTGGCATAGACGACGGCAGTATTTTGTGTTGCCGGTACAATTCGCTGGGCGTATTAATTTTTCAGTAGAACATCATGAAATTGATCACGGCGATTATCAAGCCATTCAAACTCGACGAAGTGCGCCAGGCGCTGTCGGAAATCGGCGTCAACGGCATGACGGTGACCGAGGTCAAAGGCTTCGGGCGCCAAAAGGGGCACAGCGAGCTGTACCGGGGCGCCGAGTACGTCGTCGATTTCCTGCCCAAGATCAAGCTCGAGGTGGCGATGCCGGACACGCTGGTTGAACGGGCGGTCGAGGCCATCCAAACCACCGCGCGAACCGGCAAGGTGGGCGACGGCAAGATCTTCGTCCTGTCCCTGGAACAAGTGCTGCGTGTGCGCACCGGCGAGGTCGACGCCGATGCGCTCTGATCCCGTCAACCCCACAAGGGCTTCCGCCATGAACAAACGCCTCGTCCCGATCCTGTCCGGCGTGCTCGCCCTGCTGGCCAGTGCCGCCGCCGCCGCACAAACCGCCGTAGCGCCGCCCAACCCCTCGGCATTCATCAACAGCGGCGACAACGCCTGGATGCTCACCTCCACGGCGCTGGTGCTGATGATGACCATCCCCGGCCTGGCGCTGTTCTATGGCGGCATGGTGCGCAAGAAGAACGTGCTGGCGACGCTGATGCAGAGCTTCGCCATCACCTGCCTGGTGACCGTGCTGTGGATGATCGCCGGGTACAGCCTGGCCTTCACGGCGGGTAACCCGTTCATCGGCGGGCTCAGCCGGTTCTTCCTGGCCGGCATGGGTCTGGACAGTGTCAATGCGCTGGCGCCGACGATTCCCGAAACCACGTACATGTGCTTCCAGATGACCTTCGCGATCATCACCCCGGCGCTGATCGCGGGTTCGTTCGCCGACCGCATGAAGTTCTCGGCGCTACTGTGGTTCATGGGCACCTGGCTGCTGCTGGTCTATGTGCCCATCGCCCACATGGTGTGGGGGCCGGGCGGCTGGCTGGGCGGTGACGGCGTGCTCGACTACGCCGGCGGCACCGTGGTGCACATCAACGCCGGCGTGGCC
>DAHVSI010000076.1 GCA_027324645.1 Castellaniella sp.
AGGTTGAAGTGCTGAAACACCATGCCCACTTCGCGCCGGATCTTGTCAATATCGTGCAAGTTGTTGGTGAGTTCTTTGCCCTGAATAACAATACGGCCCTGCTGATGCGTTTCTAACCGGTTGATGCACCGGATGAGTGTGGACTTGCCAGAGCCTGACGGGCCGCAAATGACTATTCGTTCGCCGGCGGCAACCTCCAGGTTGAGCTCTTGCAAGACCTGGAAACTCCCAAACCATTTGTTGACGTTTTCAAATTGGATTGCATAGTCGGACATGCAACGACTCCACTGGATACCTGGCAAGCTGCCTGACGCCGGGGTGCCAACAGGATGGGAACACAGCGTACAATTCATTGTCATTACTACCAGTAAACGCATGGTAGTTGTTCAGTCCTGAATCAAAAATCGGGGATATCCCTTGACCCGGAACCGCCACAAAACTCTTGCCAAAGCGATATCCGGGCAATTTGCACGGTCCGGGCCATGATCGAATTTCGACACGTATTCAAATCGTACGGGCGAGGACGTAATATTCTTGCCGACATCAACTTCCGGATCACACCGGGCGAGTTCATTTTTGTGTCGGGGCCGTCGGGTGCCGGCAAATCAACCCTGCTCAAGCTTATCGGCGGCCTTGAACCCGTAAGCCGGGGCGCCATCCATGTCAACGGGCACCGCATCGACAGCATGCCCGCGCGGGCCCGGCCTTATTTGCGCCGCGCAGTGGGCGTCATCCTTCAGGACACCCATTTGTTGCTTGACCGCAATGCCATGGAAAACGTACTGCTGCCCCTGGCCGTGACAGGACTGGACCGGCAGCGTGCCCGCAGCCGGGCACGGGCCGCAATGGACAAGGTGGGCTTAAGCGACAAATACACGCTCAACCCCATCGAAATGTCGGGCGGCGAACAGCAACGCCTGGCCATAGCCCGGGCCATTGTGAACCGGCCGGCCATCCTCATTGCCGACGAGCCCACCGCCAACCTGGACGACGCGAGTGCACAACGCATCATGTCTGTTTTTCGAGACTTCAACCAAGTAGGGGTGACAACGCTTATCGCCTCCCACGACCATAGTCTCATGGCTGACTATGCCGACCGTACGTTGCGCATTGATGCAGGCCGGTTCACAGACATCAGCGGGGTAGCCTGACATGAAACGCTGGCTCCGTCACCATCAGTACGCTATGCGGGTAGCGCTGCGCCGTCTGGCCAATCAGCCCTTCTCTACCCTTGCCAATATTTTCGTCATCAGTCTTAGCCTCGCCGTACCGCTGGTGGCCGCCAGTGTGCTGGTCACCGCACAGCCTGTTGTACGCACCATGCCGGTCTCTGCCGAACTCACGCTGCTTTTGAGCCAGGAAACCAGCCTGGATCAGGCTCGTACCCTGGCCAAGTCGCTGGACGATGATTATGCGCAACACATCCAGGAAGTCAGCGTTATCGAGCGCGATGACGCACTGGATTCATTGCGGGACAATCCCGCCTGGGCAGAAGCCCTGGCCGTCTTGCCGGACAATCCTTTGCCCCATGCCGTGGTGGTGACGTTGCGTGACGATGCCGATCAGGCCTCGGTCGCCACCTCCCTAGCCAGTCAATGGCGCGACCTGACAGGGGTGGATGCCGTTCAGCTGGACGCTGACTGGGTCCGGCGGCTGCAGGCCATCCTGCAGTTTTTGCGTATCGGGCTGGGCCTGCTGGCCGCTGCCGTGGTGCTGGTGGTGGTCGCCACCGTGTTTAATACCGTACGCATGCAGGCCCTTACCCAGCGAGAAGAGATCTCGGTGGCACGCCTGGTAGGCGCAACCGAATCCTTTGTTCGGCGACCATTTTTGTATTTGGGTGCCATTACGGGACTGATCAGCGGCCTGGTCGCTATTGGCGTTGCCGCAGCAGCGCTGGTACCCCTTAATCATGCGCTGCATAAACTGGCGGCCACCTACCAGATGCACGTCACCCTGCACTTGCCCCACACAGTCAGTCTGGCATCAGGCTTGTTGATTGTGGTGATACTGGGCGCTGTAGCTGCACGCTGGTCCGTGACCCGCAACACCCGTTTCTAAAATACATTGCATGTCCACTTCCCGATTGTCTGATCTGGCCAGCCGTGTTGTGCACTGGCAACGTGTACACGGACGCCACGATCTACCTTGGCAAACGCACCGTGACCCCTACCGCATCTGGCTGTCCGAAATCATGCTGCAGCAAACCCAGGTCAGCACGGTAGTGGGGTATTACAGTCGCTTTCTTGGCCGGTTTCCTACTATCCAGACCCTGGCCGCCGCCAGCCTGGACGACGTCATGCCGTACTGGGCGGGCCTGGGCTATTACAGCCGTGCCCGCAATCTGCACCGCTGCGCCAGAGCCATTGTGAATGACTACGGCGGCTGTTTTCCTCGCGATCCCGCAACGCTGGCCACCTTGCCCGGCATTGGGCCGTCCACCGCCGCGGCTATCGCGTCGCTCACCTGGGGCGTACGCAGTCCCATTATGGACGGCAACGTTAAACGCGTCTTTACCCGTTATTTTGGCGTGGATACGGCCATCAACCTGCGCCAGACCGAAAAAACCCTGTGGAAACTGGCAGAAGATGCCGTGGAAGCGGCTGACACAACGCTGGATATGCGTGCCTATACGCAGGGGCTGATGGATCTGGGCGCCACTGTGTGTACGCGCACGCGGCCGGATTGTGCGCATTGCCCCCTGGGCAACACCTGCTACGCAAAGCAGCACCAGCGCCAACAAGAACTGCCCGTCAGGGCACCGCGCCGCACCAAACCCCAGCGGCATTGCCACATGCTGGTTTTGCAGCACCAAGACCAGATTCTGCTTGAACAGCAGCCGTCCCCAGGTATTTGGGGCGGCTTATGGAGCTTGCCAAAGTTTGATAACCAACAGGCGCTGGACCAAAGCCTGGCTGATATGGGCGCGGTCGACGGCAATAAGGAGGAGAACGGTGCAGAAAAGTCTGGCCCGCTACAGGCCCAGCCGGCGTTGCCTGACATCAACCATGTGTTCACGCACTTTCGGCTGCATATCCAGACTGCGCACTATATTGCAGCCGGTACCGTATGCGACGTAGAACCTGGGCCGACACAACGGTGGGTAGCCTTGGAGACGTTATCCCAGACCGCGTTGCCCGCCCCCGTTAAAACGCTGCTTGAGGAGGTCGCGCAGCGCCAGGCTAGACTCGTGGCGGCCGATAATGATGAATGCTCATGAGCATGCCACAGGCAATGCCCAGCGTAAGCAGGGCGCTACCGCCATAGCTCATGAACGGCAACGGCACGCC
>DAHVSI010000011.1 GCA_027324645.1 Castellaniella sp.
TCCATGTCGGATGGCTGGTTTTTAACCGGCGACCTGGCCAGAAAAGACGAAAACGGCTTTTTCTTTTACTCCGGCCGCAAAAAGAATATGGTGCGCCGTCGTGGGGTCAATATCTCGACGTGGGAAGTGGAACGGGTTGTGAACACCCACTCGGACGTAGTTGAAAGCGCCCTGATAGGCGTGCCCAGTGACCTGGGTGAAGACGATCTGAAGCTCTTCGTCAAAATACGCGACGGCGCCACGTTCGAGCCGCTGGATCTGATCCAGTTTTGCGAACCCAAGATGCCGTACTTTCAGATTCCCCGTTATATCGAAGTCATCGACGAGTTCCCTAAAACGCCGACAGAGCGTATACAGACTCGCCTTCTTTCAAAGGACGTAGACGGCATTTTCGATCTGGAGCAATCCGGATATCAAATTAAGCATTAGTACAGCCCAGTTATGGGCAGGGAGACTTGAAATGAAGAAAATTACTGCAGCACTACTATTTGGCGCGCTAATTGGAGGGGCGCCGCACGCCTGGGCAGATTACCCGGACAAAACCGCAAAAATTATCGTTCCCTACTCACCTGGTGGAGCAGTGGACTTTGTGGGGCGCTTGGTAGCCAAAAGCCTGGGAGAAGAGCTGGATGGTAACTTCATTGTGGAAAACCGTGACGGGGCTTCAGGCAACATTGGTACCCAGGCAGCCGTGCTAAGTCGCCCGGATGGGCACACCCTGCTAATGTCCGCACTAACCAGCACCGCCATTAATACAGCATTAAGGCCCGACGACGTTGAGTTTGATCTGGAGGAAGACCTTAAGCCGGTTGCCTGGATTGGCGAGGTGCCCCTGGTGCTGATTGCAAATCAGGACGTGCCAGTGGACGATGTGGACAGCCTGATCGACTATGCAAAGGACAGCTCAAAGCCCTTGGCTTATTCTTCGTCCGGCGTGGGCTCCACAGAACATCTGGGTGCCATTCTGTTTACGCAAATTACTGATGTAGACACGCTACATGTGCCTTTTACGGGTGGTGCGCCGGCGATTACCGCCGTAGTCTCGGGCGAAGTGCCTATTGAAGTCGCCACCATACCCACGGCACTGCCACAAATACAGGAAGGCAACGTCAAACCGTTAGCGGTGGCCATGCCCGACCGCCTGGACGTGCTACCTGATACGCCAACGGCAGAAGAGGCGGGCGTGCCCGACTTTCAGGTGTCATCCAGCTACGTCCTGTTGGCGCCCGCAGCCATAGAAGACGATGTGCGCGATGCCCTGCAGAAAGCGCTGTCCAACATCGTCAAGTCAGAAGACTTCTCCAAACAGCTGTCTGACCGGGGTGTCATACCTAGTCCAGAGCCCGTCACAGATTTGGGCGAACGTTATACAGCCGAAATTGACAAATGGCACACGTTGGTCAAAGAGGCCAATATAGAGGTGAAGTAATGAGTGATCCCATACAGGTCACCACGCAAAATCATATTGCTACGGTATCCATCAACCGCCACGACCAGAGCAACGCGCTTGATCGGGACGCTTGGGCCGCCCTGGGCGACAGCATGGCAAGGCTGGCTGCCATGCCGGACATACGCGCAGTTTTGCTAACAGGCAAGGGCCGGCATTTTTGTGCCGGCGATGACCTGAAACGGTCAGAGCTAAAGCTGGGCGGGGAAAAGGCCGAACAGTATTCAGCGCTTATTAACCAGGCATACAGCTCAATACAGTCCGCCCCC
Source organism: Castellaniella sp. (assembly GCA_027324645.1). GTDB lineage: Bacteria > Pseudomonadota > Gammaproteobacteria > Burkholderiales > Burkholderiaceae_B > JAJYRX01. Next base: position 1,717 of record DAHVSI010000011.1, read on the forward strand.
TTTCCTGTCATTGCAGTCATCCAGGGGGCCTGCCTTGGGGCAGGCCTATCCCTGGCGCTGTTTTGCGACTTCAGGTTTGGGTCAGACAATGCCATGCTTGGCGTGCCTGCTGCACCACTAGGGGACTACTACCCCCACCGCTTGTGCCAGTACCTTGCACGCTATGTGGGGGTGGACTTTGCGCGGCGCATGTTATTTACGGGCCAGCGCGTTTCGGGGACTGACGCCTACCGTGTTGGGTTACTAAGCGGATTAAGCACAGACCCAGAACAGCAGGCTTTGGAACTGGCCCGGCAGATCGCTGACAATGCTCCCCTGACCGTGCAATCCCTAAAAGCTAGCCTGCAGGCTGAATATTTTCAGGAAAACCCGGCGGTTGAGGCATTGATTGAGCAGGTCAAAGCCAGTTCCGATCGACAAGAAGGTGTCCAGGCATTTGTTGAAAAACGCCGGCCTGTTTTTACCGGCAAATAGGCCCTGTGTATACTGTGCGCGTTTGAAGTGGCGACACAACTAATGGAAAACAGGTCTATCGACAACTCCGAGCGCACATCCAGGCTGTATGTTACGGCCGTCGAGCGGGCCATGCAGCTACTGTCGGCCTTTGACCACCAGCATACACGCCTGACGCTATCGCAGCTGGTCAAGCTGACAGGGCTGAACATGAGCGCCGTGCAACGTTTTGCGTACACCTTGCTGCAGCTTGGTTATTTGGATCGTGATGAATCCTCCAAAACCTACCGGCCTGCAGTCAAGCTGTTGAATTTTGCGTTTCAGTACACAGTCTCGAACGAAATGCTGTCGCGTGCAGCCCCCATCTTAAAGGAGCTTGCGTGCGAGACTGATGAGACGGCCAACATTACCGTCTTGGACGGCACAGACATTGTCTTTGCGTTACGCATCATCAGCCAGCACGTGCTGAACTTTAACGTGATTACCGGCACCCGGTTGCCTGCCTATTGCACTGCTCCGGGCTTAGCCATGATGGCCCACTTACGTGAATCACACGTTGACACGATACTAGCGAAATCAGACTTGGTTGCGCATACGGCCAAGACGGTTACTGACGCTAGCCAGATCAAAGAACGGTTGGTGCAAATACGTGAAGCCGGCTATTGCCTTAGCATTGACGAATACTTTGTTGGGGATATTTCTATTGCTGCAGCCATCCTGGATGCTCGATCACAGCCCATAGGCGCCGTCAATGTTGCCATTGCCAAATCGCGCTGGAATGGGAAAGAGGATCAGGACCGCATCGCTAACCTAGTCCTTTCAGCTGCTGCCGCCATTAATAGCAACATGTGGGCATGAGGGGATCCGGTCGATCCCTTTTTACGTGCGCCGTGTATTAGGCTTAGTGATCCGGCGCCATCACAGCACGAATCTTGACATCTTCATCTGGTGTAAGCGTTAGCTTGGGGTTACGGGCTTGTGTGGCATCCAGTCCTTTCATTGACCAATGGCTAAACCGGTAGCCGGGTGCCGGCTTGGCTTCCAGCTCTAATGGCATGCCCGTAAAGTACTGGCCGGACCACGGCATGGCCAGCACATCCTCCATCATAATGGCTCGGTCACTGGCAGCCACGGGCTTTTCCACCTCGTCATCCTTCAGACCAAGCTCAATTGTGTTGACTCGCACGGTGCCCATACGCTCATCGTTACCATTATCTGCTTTACGTTTGGCACCATCTACGTCAACTGAGAGCGTGTAAAGATCGTTCAAATCAAAGAACTCTTGTAGATGCTGGCGTTGGATGGCAGGGCGCTTTTCGGCAAACTCCACCATGTTGTCAATGCTCTTTCGCCAGTGATTCATGCTTCTAGGCGCGCTCCATCGATGAATATGGCGAGGCATTTCTGGTTCGATAACGGCTTGTGCATCACGAATAATTTCTATCATTCTTTCAGGAATGAAATGAGTATTCATTAAGTCAGAAAAACGAGTAACAAACTGACTGCGGAATTCTGAGTTTTTAAGAAGTGTACTGAGCATGAAGGTAGACCACGCGCCATTGTGCCATCTTTTACTATGTTTGTCGGTTGCGTATGACAGTGTGTCATGTTTAACTCCCCCCCCATTTCTTGTTCTTTAAATAGAATGCATGATCAGTGTCGAATAGTACCCATCGCCATCTTCCATCATCGGAAGAGTGAGGGATAATCTCTACGCCGCTGGAGTCATTTGTTTTATGTCTCCAGTATAAATTATTGTTGGCTGGCCAATCTGTGTTTGCTATAAATATCTGTGAGAGGTTGTAGTCTATAAAGCTTTTTATATCAATGGTTGATTCGATGATATTTATGTCTATATTTTTTAATTTATGTTTTATTAGATAGTTTATGAGGTTTTTCCACTTTTGTTTGTGTCCTTGTTTGATGACTTGAAAGCCGGTTCCTTTTTCATAGTCATGTGATAGGATATCCAGGTTTTCTAGGCTGTTTCCATATTTATATTTTATATAATAGCTATCTATTCGTTCACGCTGGTTTACTGTTCCATAATATTCACCATTAATAAATGCTGTTTTAGGTTTATAGGATTGTGTGCCGAAGCTAAGGCCGGACAGTATTTTATGAATAGATCCATCTTTTAGGTATGTGTATCTATAGTCCTGACCTGA
>DAHVSI010000103.1 GCA_027324645.1 Castellaniella sp.
GATCTCCTGACCGAGGAGCAGCTGGATCATTTCCGGCAAGAAGTCGACGGTAAAGGCATACCTTCCTACCCACACCCTAACTTGATGCCCGACTTCTGGCAGTTTCCTACTGTTTCCATGGGTCTGGGACCACTCATGGCCATCTATCAGGCCCGGTTCCTTAAATATCTGCATGCCCGCGGTATTGCCGACACCAGTAACCGTAAGGTTTGGGTGTTTTGTGGGGATGGCGAAATGGACGAGCCCGAGTCCATGGGCGCCATTGGCATGGCTTCGCGCGAGAACCTTGATAACCTTATTTTCGTGATCAACTGCAACCTGCAACGGCTGGATGGCCCCGTGCGCGGTAATGGAAAGATCATCCAGGAGCTCGAGGGCGACTTCAGGGGCAGCGGTTGGAACGTCGTTAAATTAATCTGGGGTGGCTATTGGGATCCGCTGCTTGCCCGCGACAAAGAGGGTATTTTGCGCCGTATCATGGAAGAATCGGTCGATGGAGAGTACCAGGCCTACAAAGCCCATGACGGCCAATACGTGCGTGAACACTTTTTTGGCAAACATCCAAAACTTCTCGAGATGGTCAGCCGCTTGAGTGACGAAGACATCTGGCGTCTGAATCGCGGTGGTCATGACCCCCATAAGGTTTATGCCGCGTTTTCAAACGCAGTCGAGCATAAAGGGCAACCAACCGTTATCTTGGCCAAAACGATCAAAGGCTACGGCATGGGGCATGTGGGGCAGGCTAAAAACCCCACCCACCAGCAAAAAGAGCTTGATGTCGAAGCGATTCGCGAGTTCCGCAATCGTTTCAATATACCCATCCCGGACGACAAGCTCGAGGACCTCCCATACTTTGTGCCCGACGAGGACTCCCCCGAGATGCGCTACCTGCGCGAACGCAGGAACGCTTTGGGTGGATACTTGCCGCGGCGTCGTGCCAAGGCTGACGAGCACCTGCCTGTACCAGACCTGGATATGTTCAAGGCCATCACGGAAGCCACCTCAGAAGGCCGCGAGATTTCCACTACCCAGGCATTTGTCCGGGTACTGAACCAGATTTTGCGTGACAAGACCCTGGGCCCCAGAGTTGTGCCCATACTGGTAGACGAATCACGCACATTTGGCATGGAAGGGCTTTTCCGCCAGATTGGTATTTACGCCCCCGAAGGGCAAAAATACCGGCCGGTGGATAAAGACCAGCTCATGTACTACCGCGAAGCCGAAGACGGGCAGTTGCTGCAAGAGGGCATTAACGAGGCCGGCGGATTCAGCTCATGGATGGCTGCGGCCACATCGTACTCCTCCAATAACCGCATCATGATCCCGTTCTACATCTATTACTCGATGTTCGGTTTCCAGCGGGTGGGTGATCTGGCTTGGGCCGCTGGCGACATGAATGCGCGCGGCTTCCTTCTTGGCGGAACAGCAGGTCGTACAACGCTTAACGGCGAAGGGCTGCAGCACGAAGACGGTCACAGCCACATATTGTCGTCCGTCATCCCCAATTGTGTGTCTTACGATCCAACTTTTGGGCATGAACTGGCCGTTATCATGCACGATGGCCTCAAGCGCATGGTCGAAAATCAGGAAAACGTGTTTTACTACCTGACGGTCATGAATGAAAACTATCCCCATCCCGGCCTGACGCCCGGCGACGAGGAAGGGATCATTCGTGGTGCGTACCGGCTGCAGCAGGCCGGCGGTGGCAAGCACCCGGTGCAGCTTATGGGTTCAGGGACCATCCTGCGCGAGGTCATGGCAGCCCAGCAATTGCTGCAGGATGACTGGGACGTCGCGGCTGACGTCTGGAGCGTCACCAGCTTCACAGAGCTGCGTCGCGATGGACTTGATTGCGAGCGCTACCAAATGCTCCATCCGCAAGACACAGAGGCGCCCAAACCCTATATCACTTCTTTGCTTGAAGACTCCAAGGGTCCTATTGTTGCGTCAACGGACTACATGAAGGCATTTGCCGACCAAATCCGTGCCTTTATTCCTGATGGCCGGCGCTATCGTGTATTGGGTGCTGACGGCTTTGGCCTGTCAGATTATCGTTACAAATTACGCAGCCATTTCGAGATTGACCGTTATTTTGTCACGCTGGCAGCGCTCAAGGCTTTGGCCGACGACGGCAAGATACCGCTCGAAACCGTAAGCCAAGCCATTGAAAAATACGGGATTGATCCGTCCAAGACCAACCCGCATCACGCATGACAGGGGAAGCAATGAGCAACACGATTGAAATCAAAGTGCCTGACATTGGCGACGTGGATGAGGTTGAAGTCATTGAGATCCTGGTCGAGGCCAACGACACCGTCGAACCCGAGCAGAGTCTGATCACTCTTGAGTCGGACAAGGCATCAATGGAAATACCGTCATCCCATGGTGGTGTGGTCAAATCAGTCGCCGTTAATATTGGTGACAAGGTCAGCGAGGGCAGCGTTATTCTTCAACTGGAGCCTGCCGAAGAGGGTGCCGGCGAGGCTGCTCCTGCACCACAGTCTGATGACGAAAGCAGCCAGGAATCCGAGGCATCGGAGACCCCGTCCACATCCAGTGCTGCCGAGCCTGATGCAGAACCTAAAAAGGCGTCGCCGGCCTCAGAGCCAGACTCCCGGGACGAGCCCCGTCGTGCATCGTCAACAGACGAACAGAACAAACAGGGCGCAGGACATGGCGAACTGGCCTCTGTGCCGCCGCAGCGTCATTCGCCTACAGCAGCGTTTGGCACATCCGACCTGCCAGTGCGCAACTTACCCCACGCCTCGCCATCCGTACGGAAATTTGCACGTGAGCTGGGTGTTGACCTGACACGCGTCGAAGGTTCTGGTGCCCGGCAGCGCATTACTCATGATGACGTGCGCCAGTACGTAAAACGGGCCGTCTCCGGTCAGGATAGCCAGGCGGGCCGTGCCGGGGTTGGGGGCCTGGATGTACTTGATTGGCCCAAGGTTGATTTCAGCCGCTTTGGCGAGACAGAAACTCAGCCACTTTCCCGCATCAAAAAAATCTCGGGTGCCAACCTGCATCGCAACTGGGTCATGATTCCCCATGTGACCAATAACGATCAGGCCGACATCACCGAATTAGAAGAATTTCGCCAGCAACTCAACAAAGAGCATGCGAAGGAGAATATCCGGGTCACCATGCTGGCGTTTCTTATCAAGGCGTCGGTGGCGGCACTTAAAAAATTCCCGGAATTCAACGCGTCACTTGATGGGGATTCGTTGATTCTCAAAAAGTACTACAACATTGGATTTGCGGCCGATACTCCCAATGGGCTCGTGGTGCCGG
>DAHVSI010000141.1 GCA_027324645.1 Castellaniella sp.
CGCCAGTACAGCCGGCATGGCGGGCACCATCATGGGAATTTTCAGTTCGCCGAGCTGATTGAACAACTGACGCGTATCGTCCACGCGGTCACGATCCCACTCTATGCTGTTTTTGTCTTCCTGAAAACCAAATGCAGCAGGGGGCGCAAGCTGGATGGCGTCAAGGCCAAACCCTTGCTCACGCAGGTCCTGCACCAACTTGATGGTGTCTGCAACCGCCTGGCCTGGCGCCTGGTCTAGCCATACACCCATGGGGTGCAGGCCAGACTGGCCCGGCCTGCCTGTTAGGGCCGTGTACTGGTTAAGAATATCGGATGGTTCACCCACGAACAGGAACAAATCGAATACCGGGGAATCGTGCACGCTTACCTGATAGGCATCGGGATTGGTGGCGGCAATGTCGTGTTCAACCTGGCCCGTGAAGCTGACCATCAGGCCCCATCCAGCCGTACTCCATACAAGCGGCAACACACGGTCCGCTGGATTATCAGAACGCAGATGCTGCCCGCGGCGGTCGAGTTCGTCCTGTGTGTCGCCCAGCCCGTGAATGGCTTCGCTGTCAGTAAGCTGCACGGCAAACTTCCAGAACGGCTCGTCAGACTCGGCATCGTGCACCAGCGCCTGTTCGGGCATGGTTTGCATAAGCTGCTGGCCATTGCGATACAACGTGAGCTGAAATGGTGACTGGGTCACCTGCAACGTGACATCGCCCTGCGCCAGGCCCCACTGAGGGGTACTGGTGCCTAACACTGAACTGATGAGCAGCTCGCCCACCGCATCGTGTCGTGACAGCAGGATGTCGGCATGGCGCTGATCACGCGCCTTGGGCTTGGCTGGTGTCAGGGCATCGGGCGTGCCGCAGCGAATGCGGTACACCCCGGGTGCGTGCGCCTGGATTTGCAGTGTCAGGGCTGTATCCGGCAGGATAAAATCAGCAACAGACGACGTAGCGTCATCAAAAACGGCGGCATCAAGGTGTGTCACGTCGATAATGTCAGACTTTGGCGGCACTGGGCAATCCTTGGGGCGTCAACGGCCCAATAGAATGTTCAAAAACACAGACAAAGCGATGGCTTCGTATGTTGTACCGAATGATCAGCCGGACCAGGCCGGCACATTCGAATCAGGATCCGGGCGCAACCTTGCGAATTAGTTCGCGCTCAAGCGGCATGGGTTCGTTGTTGAGCCTGGCTGCCAGCAACGCTGCGGACAGGCCAGACCATGTCAGGCCACGCGAACCCAGTCCACAGGTTAGCCAGCACCCCTGCAGGCCGGAGACGGGCCCGATAACAGGGAGGCGATCTTGAACAGCAGCACGCCATCCGGCCCAGCCGTCGGTAAGAGCCGGCTCGGAGCCCAACTGCGCAGGTGACGTCTGGAGCAGATCTGCAGCGTTTTCACGAACTATCCGGTGTCCTTTACCCGTTATTATACTAAGCGTTGCGTTCTTGACGTAGGTACTGCCTGCAATGAGCTCATCACCCCACCGCGGAAAGCACAGCCCCTTGGCCGAAACAATGCTGCGCGGCGCCAGTTGGGGCGCTGCAGAAAAATAACTAAGCTGCCCGGCAATGGCGTGCAAGGTCTGCAAACGCCGTGGCAGTGGCGCACCTATCAAATCACCCAGCAAGCGCTGTGTTAGCGCTCCGGCAGCCAACACAAGCTGCTGCCCTCGACCGCACTCAGTGCCGCCGGCGTCCATAGCGCGCCATTGTCCTGCTGCCAGCTGCTCAAGGCGCCCAACCGTAGTGGCCACGGTGCGGATGCCAGGATGGTTCAACAAGTGCTGCAGCAGCGCTTCAGGCAAGACCACGTGGCCCTGCGCAAACCACAGCCCGGGCCCAGCGTCTGTATGGCCGGTCAGATGCCCTGCCTCGTCTGCATTGGCCCACCGCACCCAGTCAGATGGAAAGCCCAGTGTGGCAAGCGCGTCCTGCCACGCCTGTTGCTGACTGGCAGGCACGGGCTGCAACGCGCCACAGCGCACTGGCCGGGCTGCCGCAGGCAACGTTTGCCACTGCTTTAATGCCAGCGCCACACCAGTGCGGCTCAATCGGCTGCGTTGATCATCATCCCGACTTAATGACGGCACAAGAGCCGCCATACGATGGCCACAATGCGTGCCAGCCGGTCCGGCCCGCAAAGCGGGATCCACCACCGTGACCTGGTGCCCGTATCGCGCCAGCGTGTGAGCTATGCTGGCGCCGGCAAAACCGCTTCCCACCACCAGCACGCTGGTGGGTTTGGCGTGCTGCACAGTCTGGCCCATATTGTCGCGTATCTGCCCTGTAATGCGGTGTCTTTTGCCTTCGAACCCCGAGTGCCGCTGGGTTAAAAACCCTGCATCGTGCAGACCGCGTCGAACATGGCCGGCGCTGCACCAGGTGGCCAGTGTTGCTCCCTGCCGGGCCAGCCGTGCAAGCTGGCGAAAAATGGCAGGGGTCCACATATCAGGATTCAGACGCGGCGAAAATCCATCAAGGAAGCAAGCATCAAAACCCAGATCAAGCTGCCTGATCATGCGTTCGGCCTCACCAAAAGCCAGTGTCAGCGTGACGTTGCCGTCATCAAATGTCAGGCGGTGGATACCTGGGATCAGGGGCGGCCACGCGGCAGCAAGGCGCTTGCCAAGTTCGCGCTCTGGTCCATTCAGCCGTGCAAGCAGGGTGGCCAGATCAGACTGCGTGAAAGGATGGCCCTCGATAGAAACAAAGTGCAAACGCCCGCACCGTTCCGGATCCTGCCGCCATGCCTGCCACAGCGCCAGGAAATTGTGGCCCAGTCCAAAACCAGTCTCCAGAACGGTAAATTGCTGTCGGCCACGCCAGCGTCCGGGCAGGCCATTGCCTGTAATAAACACCTCATGGGCCTGGCGCAAAGGAACAGAGCCTGAATAATAGATATCGCCGGTCAGGCTGCTCACGGGCACACCCGCCTCGTTCAGGGAGAACGCGGCGGGTACCAGACGTTGGAAAGCATGGGACATGTCAGGAAGGTCTTGTGGACTATCTGGCGCTGGGCAGGCTCACGTACAATGGATTGGGCCGTACTCCCACCCCTATTGATACCGAAACGAAGGAAGTCTGCACCGTATATGTCGACATCTGCTGTTCTTTCCCTTACGCCTTGCCTGGAAGCGGCCATCAATGCCGCACACGCCGCTGCCGCTATTTTACAGAGTCACGCACACCACCGCAGTGATCTGGTCGTTGACCACAAGGCCCGCAATGACCTGGTGTCCCAGGCAGACCGTGAAGCGGAGCAAGCCATTGTGCAGACACTGTCACAGGCCACGCCTGAGTTGGGCATTGTGGCGGAAGAATCGGGCGGCACGCCAAGCGGCGCTGCCAGCTGGTATATCGACCCTCTGGACGGCACCACCAACTTTTTGCACGGTGTGCCCCATTACGCTGTTTCCATCGCCCTTGTAGCTCATGCGGGCACGCACACTGACAGCGACCAAATGGTTAGCCATGATACGCCAGTGGTCGCTGTTGTCTATGACCCATGCCGTGAAGAATTGTTCACAGCCATGGCCGGGGTCGGAGCGTGGCTCAATCAGCACCGCATTCAGTGCTCGACCACGACTGCCCTGTCCCAATCCCTGCTGGCAACCGGTTTTCCGTTTCGTGACTTTTCTTTCGAAAAACAGTACATGCCCACTTTCCAGGAGGCCATGCACACCACACGGGGCGTGCGGCGGCTGGGGGCGGCAGCCCTTGATCTGGCGTGGGTGGCTTGCGGGCGGTTTGACGGCTATTGGGAAATGGGTCTGGCACCCTGGGATGTAGCCGCCGGAACGCTGCTTGTCCGAGAGGCAGGTGGTGTGTGCGAAGACCTTTATCATCGCCAGCCATGGCCGCATGATGGCTTCGTGTACGCTGGCAACACCCACACCGCCCCAGCCCTTCATGCCTTGGTGCACCCTCATCTTGGAGACAACCATGAAGCTGATTGATCCCATTGTCCAATGGCAAGCCGATATGGCCGCCCTGCGGCGCGACCTGCATGCGCATCCGGAAATTGCTTACGAAGAACACCGCACCGCAGATGTCATCGCTGCCAAACTTGAGGACTGGGGCATTCCCCACCATCGCGGCCTGGGTGGTACCGGAGTTGTGGGCACCATAACCGGCCGCACATCTAATGGCCCTACCATCGGTTTGCGCGCCGACATGGATGCCTTGCCCATGCAAGAACTCAATACGTTCGAACACGCCAGCAAGCATGACGGAAAAATGCATGCTTGCGGACACGATGGGCACATGGCAATGCTTTTGTCCGCAGCCCGATACCTGGCACAACACCGTGACTTTGACGGCACCGTACACGTGATTTTTCAGCCCGCCGAAGAAGGCATGGCCGGCGCCCGCGCCATGATTGATGACGGGCTCTTCAAACAGTTTCCCATGGATGCCGTTTTTGGCATGCACAACTGGCCAGGACTGAAAGTGGGCCAGTTTGCCGTCATGCCAGGCCCCATGATGGCGTCCAGCAACACCTTTGTGATCAACGTTGAAGGCAAAGGCGCGCATGGTGCCATGCCACACCTTGGTGTGGATCCGGTCATGGTTGCAGTACAGCTTGCACAAAGCCTGCAGACCATTGTCGCGCGCGAATCTGACCCACTGGAACCGGTGGTCCTGAGTATCACACAAATCCACAGTGGTTCCGCGGACAACGTGATTCCCACCAGCGCCGAGCTCCGAGGCACCGTCAGGACATTTAATACGCCAACACTGGATATGGTCGAACAACGTATGGAAGAAATTACGAAACATACGGTTCGTGCGCTTAACGCCAAAGCTGACTTTGTGTTTGACCGTCGTTATCCGCCCACCGTCAATGATGCCACCCAGGCAGCATTTTGCGCCGAAGTCATGAAAACCATCGTAGGCGCCGATAATGTGATCCAGGATGCAAAGCCGTCCATGGGAGGCGAAGACTTTGCCTTCATGCTAAACGAGGTGCCCGGCAGTTATGTATGGATCGGCAACGGGGACGGTGATCACCGGGATGCCGGCCATGGCATGGGGCCCTGCACGCTGCATAATGGCAGCTATGATTTCAATGATGACCTGATCCCGCTGGGCGCCAGCTTTTGGGTGCAACTTGCCACATCGTGGCTGGCCAACCCTCCCGCCCGGTAGACAGCTTCATATCGCCAACCAACCTGTATCCCCATAGCCACATGACCGAAAAACAAACGTACACCACAGCCGCCTTGCCGGATAGCAGCCAACAACCCACCCTGCGGGTCATGCCCCAGATGGCCGATGCCAATATCCATGGAGATGTGTTTGGAGGCTGGATTATGGCTCAGGTCGATATTGCAGGCTCCATACCGGCGGCCCGGCGTGCAAGCGGACGGGTCGCCACGGTGGCTGTCAATGCATTTACCTTCAAACAGCCCGTTTTTGTGGGGGATTTGCTTAGCTTTTATGCCCGCATCATCAAAACGGGCACGACATCGCTGACGGTTTTTGTGGAAGTGTACGCCCAGCGCCAGCACATGGCTGCCGAAGTCGTGAAGGTGACGGAAGCCACCCTGACTTATGTTGCAACCGATACGCAGCGCAAGCCCAGAGCGTTGCCACCCGAACCTGACAAACAAGGCTGACCAGGCGACACCCCGACGGTGCCGCCTGCAGCAATCAGGCTACGCGGCCGTGGCAATGCTTATATTTTTTACCGCTGCCACAGGGACAAGGCTGGTTACGGCCAACACGGGGGACACCCTGTTCACCCTGGCCGCTGTTATTAGCTGCCTGCCCCTGCTCATCCAGACCTGGGTCTTCGCCACTTAGCGCAGCGTCATAGTCCGAATGGTGATACTGGACGTTCTCGAGCTGGGATGTCTCGGGTTCGGTATCTTCAACCTGTTCGGGCGACTGGATACGGACCGTCATGAGCACACGCACGACCTCCATGCGTATCCGGTCGAGCAGCCCGGCAAATAGCTCAAATGCCTCGCGTTTGTATTCCTGCTTCGGATCTTTTTGCGCGTACCCACGCAAATGAATACCCTGACGCAGATGATCCAGCGAGGCCAGATGTGACCGCCATTGCGTATCAATGGCCTGCAGCATGATAGAGCGTTCAAAGGGTGCCCAATTCTCGCGGCTGACCAGTTCGACCTTGTCACGATACACCTGGCGGGCCTGCTCCAGCACACGATCCAGCAGGTCTTCGTCATTCAAGCTGGTTTCGTCTTCGAGCATCTGAACAATGGGCATGTCAATCTGCCATTCGGCAGCCAGCGTGTTTTGCAGGCCGGCTGCATCCCACTGTTCTTCCATGGAGCCTTCGGGAATGTGCGCCCGGAACAGCTCTTCGATGGTAGCATCGCGCAGCCCTTCAACCATTTCTCCAATATCTTCGCTTTCCAGCACTTCGTTGCGCTGCGCATACAGCACCTTGCGCTGGTCGTTGGCCACGTCATCATATTCCAGCAGTTGCTTGCGGATATCAAAGTTGCGTGCCTCGACCTTACGCTGCGCGGACTCGATGGAGCGCGTGACCATGCGGGCTTCGATGGGCTCGCCTTCTGGCAGACGCAAACGCTCCATTACAGCCCGCACCCGGTCACCGGCAAAAATCCGCATGAGTGGGTCATCGAGCGAGAGATAGAACCGTGACGAGCCTGGATCGCCCTGGCGACCGGCACGACCCCGAAGCTGGTTATCGATACGGCGCGATTCATGGCGCTCGGTACCAATAATACGCAAGCCACCGGCTTGCTTGACGGCCTCGTTGGCGGGCGCCCATTGCTCACGGATGGATTCAATGCGAGTGTCTTTTTCTTCTTCGGACAGGTCGTCGTTTTGACGGATCAGGTCAATCTGTTTTTCAACGCTGCCGCCCAGCACGATGTCCGTCCCGCGGCCAGCCATGTTGGTGGCAATGGTGATGTGGCCCGGCTTGCCGGCTTCCGCCACAATTTGTGCCTCACGCTCATGGTGCTTGGCATTCAGGACCTCGTGGGGCAACCCCGCTTTGGTCAGCATGGCTGAAAGCAGTTCGGAGTTCTCAATACTGGTTGTACCGACCAGTACCGGCTGACCCCGCTCGTGACAGTCCTTGATGTCTTCATGGATAGCTTGGAATTTTTCCTGGGCTGTCTTGAAGACCTGATCGTTTTGGTCCTGGCGAACCATAGGCCGGTTGGTGGGGATGATCACCGTTTCCAGGCCATAGATTTGTTGAAACTCGTACGCCTCGGTATCGGCCGTGCCCGTCATGCCGGCCAGCTTTTCGTACATCCGGAAATAATTCTGGAACGTAATGGAGGCCAGCGTCTGGTTTTCGTTCTGGATGGTGACATTTTCCTTGGCTTCGACCGCCTGGTGCAAGCCGTCGGACCAGCGGCGCCCTTCCATCAGCCTGCCGGTGAACTCGTCCACAATAACGACTTCGTTGTTCTGCACCACGTATTCCTGGTCGCGGAAAAATAGGCTATGAGCCCGTAACGCCACCATAAGATGGTGCATGAGCGAAATATGACGCGGATCGTAAAGGGACTCGCCTTCCGGCAGAATACCCAGACGCGTCAGGGTTTCTTCAGCCTTGATGTGCCCGGCTTCCGACAAATGGACCTGCTTGCCCTTTTCGTCCACCCAGTAGTCGCCCTCGGGTTCGGGCTCTTGCGGACGCGGCTCGGCCTCCATGCGGGTCAGCAAGGGCGGCACTTCGTTGACCTGTACATACAGCTCGGTATTGTCTTCGGCGGGTCCGGAGATGATCAGTGGCGTCCGGGCCTCGTCAATCAGAATGGAGTCGACCTCGTCCACAATGCCGTAAAACAGTGGCCGCTGCCTGCGGTGATCAACACTGTGCTCCATGTTGTCGCGCAGGTAATCAAACCCGAATTCGTTGTTGGTACCGTAGGTGATATCTGCCTGGTAGGCCGCCCGCTTGGATTCGTTATCCTGTTGCGGGACAACCACCCCGACTGTTAGTCCAAGAAAGCTGTATAGCCGTCCCATCCACTGCGCATCACGGCTGGCCAGGTAATCGTTGACCGTGACCACATGCACGCCTTTGCCATCCA
>DAHVSI010000160.1 GCA_027324645.1 Castellaniella sp.
AAGTTCAAGACAGGAGATTCGTCATGACTGACCGCTCAAAAAAATGCCCCGTCTCGCACCTCACTACAGACTTTGGTGCGCCAGTTCCCACCAACCGGGACAGCCTGACTGCCGGGCCGCGAGGCCCGTTGCTTGCCCAGGACAACTGGCTAAACGAAAAGCTCGCCAACTTTGTTCGCGAAGTGATCCCCGAACGGCGTATGCACGCCAAAGGATCGGGCGCATTTGGCACGTTCACGGTCACTCATGACATCACGCCCTATACCCGGGCTGCCCTATTTGGAGAAATTGGCAAGCAAACAGAGGTGCTGGCACGTTTTAGCACCGTAGCAGGCGAGCGCGGCGCTGCCGACGCCGAGCGGGACATTCGGGGTTTTGCACTGAAGTTTTACACTGAAGAAGGCAACTGGGATATGGTTGGCAACAATACGCCCGTCTTCTTCATCCGCGATCCGCGACAATTTCCTGACCTGAACAAGGCCGTCAAGCGGGATCCCCGCACCAACCTGCGCAGCGCCACCAACAACTGGGATTTCTGGACACTGCTGCCCGAGTCGCTGCATCAGGTCACCATTACCATGAGCGAGCGCGGTATTCCTGCCAGCTACCGCCACATGCACGGCTTCAGCTCGCATGCCTACAGTTTCTGGAATGCTCAGGGCGAACGCTTCTGGATCAAGATGCATTTCAAAACCCAGCAGGGCATTAAAAACCTCACGGACGAACAGGCGACCGCCATGACCGGCACAGACCGTGAAACACACCAGCGCGATCTGTACGAGGCTATTGAACGCGGCGACCATCCCAAGTGGACCATGTACATCCAGGTCATGCCCGAACTGGATGCCGACAAAATGGACTACAACCCATTTGACCTGACTAAGGTCTGGTATCACGGGGACTACCCCTTGATCGAAGTCGGCGAACTGGAATTAAACCGCAACCCGGACAACTACTACGCCGATATCGAACAAGCCGCTTTTTCACCCAACAATCTGGTGCCTGGTATAAGCGTCAGTCCCGACCGCATGTTGCAGGCACGACTGTTTAACTACGCTGACGCCCAGCGCTACCGCCTGGGGACTAACCACCAGCAAATTCCAGCCAACCGCGCCAAATGCCCCGTCTTTAGCAACCACCGCGATGGCATAGGCCGTGTAGATGGTAACTATGGCAGCTTGCCGCACTATGAGCCCAACAGCTACCAGCAGTGGCAGGCACAACCCGATTACGCCGAGCCCCCTTTACGCTTGACGGGCAATGCAGATAACTGGTCGTTTCATGAAGACGATAGTATGTATTTTGAACAACCCGGTAAACTATTCCGACTGATGGATGCCCAACAGCAAGAGGCATTGTTTGGCAACACAGCACGTGCGTTGGGTGACGCACCCGATTTTGTCAAATTCCGACATATCCGCAACTGCAACGCGGCAGATCCTGCCTACGGCGCAGGCGTGGCCAAGGCACTCAATATTGACCTGGATCAGGCCCTGGCCTCCAAAAAGGATGATCCCATGTATGGCAATCCGCTGGTCGCCCTGCCCGCCTAAGCAATCGGATACTTAACCCTAACCAAGGAGTTGATAATTATGAGTACTGCAAAACATTCAGCCAAGGCTGGCAACATGCCCAAAGTAAACATTGGCATCAGTGCCGAAGACCGCGCCCGCATTTCTGAAGGGCTGTCACGACTACTGGCTGATTCTTATACGCTGTATCTAACCACCCACAACTTCCACTGGAACGTGACAGGCCCCATGTTCAACACGCTGCACGAGATGTTCATGGACCAGTACACCGAACTGTGGAATGCGATCGACCCCATTGCCGAGCGCATCCGGGCACTGGGACACCAGGCACCGGGCTCATACAAAGCCTTTGGCGAGCTGACCACCTTGCCCGATGCCCCTGCCTCCCCACCCAAAGCCCTGGATATGGTCCGTGTGCTGCTGGAAGGCCACGAAGCCGTAGCCAGTACCGCACGGCAGCTGGTGTCGGTGACCAGCGAAGCCAGCGATGAGCCAACAACCGACATGCTGATCGAGCGGCTCACTGTACACGAAGAAACTGCCTGGATGCTGCGTTCATTACTTGCTGAATAAACCCCGGCCCGACTTGTCGGGCCCGACGCGCAGGCAGAGATTACTGCCAAACTGACAACCCCGGTTAGCCCACATGGCAACCGGGGTTTTTTTGATCAAACTAAAACAATGCACCCAACCTGCCGTAAAGGACGAATACTCGTCAAATAACTACTATTAGGTAAAAATCATGCGCAACCTGAACATAGGCACCCGGCTGGCTTTAGGGTTTGGTTTTGTAATTGTCCTCATTTTGGTCATGGCGGGCTCTGGCAGCTGGGGGCTGCTGACAACGCAACACAATACCCGTGAACTCACCACCCAGCAGCATGCGCTGGACCTGGTACACCAGTGGTCTGGACAGGTCGATGTCATGGCCAGTCAGACGCTGGCAGCAGCCAAAGTAACCGACCCAATTGCGCAGGCGTCATTCAAGGGGGATATTGAGCGCACGTACAACCGCATTCTGATGTACAGGCAGGAACTGCAGTCCATGCTGACCCAGGACGAAGCCAAAGCCCTGTATGACGAAGCAACAGACACAGACAAAGACTATACCGAGGCACGCGAGCAGGCATTTGAGCAGCAGGAGGAAGGCAACGAGGACGCGGCAAACCGGTTTTTCAATGCTGACCTGCCGCGACTAACGTCCCAGTACACCGAGCAAATGGACGAATTATCCGACATACAGTCCGATTATCTGGATAGCCTGAGCGCCAGCAATGAAGCCTCCATCAATTTGGGCCTGATTATTTTTGCGGCTCTGACCGGCTTGGCAATCATTCTGGCTCCCCTGTTTTCATGGCGTGTAGCGCGCTCTATTACACAACCCATGCGGCGTGCCGTGACACTGGCTGAATCGGTTGCCAAGCGGGATCTGAGCCATGATATTGTCGCGCATGGCAAGGACGAGGTGGCCGAGCTGGAGCAGGCGTTGCGCCAGATGGTGTCAGGCCTGAATGAAGCTGTCTCGCAAGTACGTGAAGGTGCAGACTCGATTGCCGATGCCAGCAGCCAGATTACTGCAGGCAATACAGATTTGTCGTCACGTACCGAGCAGCAGTCCAGCTCGCTGGCTGAAACAGCCGCAACCATGGAGCAGATTACCTCGACCGTCAGGCAAAACGCCGACAATGCCCGCCAGGCCAACAGTTTGGCCGAATCTGCCTCACAAACTGCAACGAATGGCGGCGACAACGTGTCCAGCCTGATACACACCATGGGCGATATCCATGCGCGGTCGACAGAAGTGGCCGATATTGTGGGCGTGATTGACGGCATTGCCTTCCAGACCAATATTCTTGCGCTCAACGCGGCAGTCGAGGCCGCACGTGCCGGGGAACAAGGCAGGGGCTTTGCGGTAGTGGCCTCCGAGGTGCGCGCCCTGGCACAACGCAGTGCCACGTCTGCCCGGGAGATCCGTACGCTTATAGACACTTCTGTGGAGGCGATTACCCGAGGGAATCAACAGGCCGAAAGCGCCGGCACCACCATGCAGGAAATTGTGGACAGCATCCAACGTGTCACCGACATCATGGGTGAGATCAGCGCAGCCAGCGACGAGCAGACTACCGGTGTCGAACAAATCAATGTGGCCGTGACACAAATGGATGATGTGACGCGCCAAAACGCCAGCCTGGTAGAAGAATCAGCAGCCGCTGCCGCCAGCCTGCAAGCGCAAGCGACGGCACTGGCCAGCCTCGTAGCAACTTTCCAGGTAAGCAGCCAGACCGGTGGTCTGGACCAGCCGTCCAGCAACGAGGCCACCGAGCGGCAGCCGACAACGGAGAGCCCTGAAAATGGCTCTGCTGCGTCCACGGCAACGTTGCCAGTAGGCGGCGCAATGCCGGCCCTGGCCTTGGCAGGCGGTGGCACACTTGCCGCCGGCAAGGCTGACGATGACTGGTCGGAGTTTTAGGCTAGCTATTAGTGACGCAGCACACGCGACAGGAAATGACGCGTGCGCTCGTGCTTGGGCGCATCAAAAATTTCCTGCGGTGTGCCTTGCTCGACAATTTCCCCGTGGTCAATATAAATGACACGGTCTGCCACCTCACGGGCAAAGCCCATTTCGTGCGTCACCACCACCATGGTCATGCCTTCGCGCGCAAGTTCGCGCATCACATCCAACACCTCGCCAATCATTTCCGGGTCAAGCGCCGAGGTGGGCTCATCAAACAGCATGAGCTGCGGCGACATAGCCAGTGAACGGGCAATGGCCACCCGCTGCTGCTG
>DAHVSI010000169.1 GCA_027324645.1 Castellaniella sp.
CGGTGCTCTGCCAGGCGATGCCGAGCCGGTAGATCGGGTCGGACATCAGGGTGCGTCGGTGCCGTCGGCAAGGATAATGGCCGGTACGCCATCGGTGATCAGGTCGCGAAGATGATGTTGCCGGCGACGGGTATCGAAACGCCGGTAGTAGGCCAGCTCTTCAGTGCCAAATACCTGTATGCGTTTGGGGTGGATAAGGTTAAGGTGCCCCACCATTTCTGCGCCATAAGCGCCGGAGGTGGCAAGCGCACGGGCCGCGGCATGTTTGCCCGCAATCCAGACAAGAGGGATCTTTTCTTCGTTGTCCTGGACGAGCTCTTGTATGGTCAGCATGATCAGGCCGTTGAGTCGGTCAGTGTGCGAGTCAGCAGCTGGTGAATGACAGCCGGATCCTGTTCGGTATTGAGCGTATGCCGCAGGCTGTCGTCAGCCATGAGCCGTGCAATTTCTGCCAGCAGATCGAGGTGCAGCTGGGTGGCGGTTTCGGGAACCAGCAAGATAAACAGCAGGTTGGCCATGCGGCCGTCAGAAGCGTCGAAACGCACGGGTTCGGCCAGCCGGATAAAGGCAGCACGCGGCTCTTTAAGATGCTTGATGCGACCGTGCGGTACGGCCACAGAATGGCCCAGCGCCGTGGAACCCAGCCGTTCGCGTCCGATCAGGCTGTTAATGACGGCGGTGCGTGCAATGCCGTCGTTGTTTTCAAACAAGAGACCCGCTTGCTCAAGCGCACGTTTTTTGCTGGTGACAGCCAGATCGAGCACGATGTTGGAGAGCGGCAATATACGGGAGTCGAGGTTCATTCGCTCATTATATGGGTAGGACAAGCGAATAGGCCACGCGCCGATGCAATCACGCCACAGTTGCTTAGGATTGCCGCGTAGCGGCATGCGACCCACTGCAATGCGCAGCGGGCCGTATGGTCAGGCCGGATCAGGAAGGGTTGGGTTCGGGAACCGGCTGCCGTTTGATGGGTTGATGGTTGTGGTCCTGGGCCTTGCTTTTGACCTTGATGACCTGGCGATCGACTTTGTCGGCCAGCAGATCGATGGCCCCATAAAGATTTTCGTTGGTGGCAGAACAGTGGATGTCCTTGCCATGAACACGCAGGGTGATTTCAGCGATGTGATCAAGCCGCTCGACCGATAACGTTACCTGTGATTCGATAATCTGATCAAAGTGCCGGTTGATGCGCGACAGTTTGTTGGTGACGTAATCGCGGATGGCGGGGGTGACCTCTAGATGACGACCACTGATTTTCATGCTCATAATGCGTGCTCCTTATGGAAATATTGGCATTGATAAAGGCAGTTAAGTGGGGCAAGCCTCCTTGCAAAAAAGGGTGGGTAGGTCGTTCCAGTGTATCGGTTTTGTCGGGTAAATCAAGTGCCTGAATCAAGGGTTTAGGCACCCTTACATACGGAAGTCTTTGCCCAGGTATACCTGGCGCACGGCCTCGTTTGCAATGATGTCGCTGGGGTGGCCGCTGGTGAGCACCTTGCCCTCGCTGATGATGTAGGCGCGGTCGCAAATGCCAAGTGTCTCGCGCACATTATGGTCGGTGATGAGTACGCCAATATTGCGGGCTTTCAGAAACTGGATAATGCGCTGGATCTCGATGACGGCGATCGGGTCAACCCCTGCAAATGGCTCATCCAGAAGAATGAAGCGTGGACGGGTGGCCAGTGCCCGGGCAATTTCCACGCGTCGGCGCTCGCCCCCGGACAAAGAGATGGCCGTGTTGCCACGGATATGGCTGATCTGGAGTTCGTCGATCAGCGTATCCAGGTCATCCTGAATCTGGCGGCGCGTAAGCCGCTTGCCGTTATCCTGGTGCTGCAGCTCAAGCACCGCCCGAATGTTTTGCTCGACAGTCAGGCGCCGAAACACCGAGGCATCTTGGGGCAAGTAAGAAAGGCCCATGCGGGCCCGCTTGTGCATGGGCAGGTTGGTGATGTCCGTATCGTCAATCTCGATGCGGCCGGCGTCGGTGGGGACAATGCCGACAATCATGTAAAAACTGGTTGTTTTACCCGCCCCGTTGGGGCCCAGCAAGCCTACGACTTCACCACTGTCAACCGACAGGGAGACGTCGTGGACCACTGTGCGCTTGCCATAGACCTTTTGCAGGCCGGTGGCATGCAGGTTGCCGGTGCGGGCGGGGGCGGGACCGTTTGCTGACTGGCGTGACATGGTGTGTTTGCAGACTGATCAGGGTTACTGTGATGACTTGTCGCGGCATTCCGCGGCAGCGGCGTCAGACTTTGCCCGGGGTTGTGCCAGCGAGCGGACGCGCCCTTTGGGCGCAGCCGAGTCAGGGCCGCTGTAAGCATGATACGTATTGGTTTTCTGCCGGTAGACGACACGCTCACCCTTGATGGTGTCAAATGGCTTGCCACAAACAAAACGCGTGACGACCGCCTTGCCTATCACGGTCACTTCCTCTTTCTTGCCATCGTATTCGCCACGGGTGCCGCGGGCTTCGATCACTTCAAACTTTTCGGTGTTTTCCTGCCGGATGTAGACAAGCTCGTCGCTATCCATGGTGGCAGTGCCGAATTGAAAACCGTCGTCGTCTTCGGACATGACCAGCTTGTCAGAATGCAGGGTCATGTCGCCTCGTGTCATGACCACGCTGCCGATGAAAATACTCTCGCGATCATTGTCGTCATAATCCAGTGTGTCGGACAGGACAATGGTATCCGGGTCTTCCTGGTCGTTTTCCTGGGCTATGGCAGTGGGCAGGCTGGTGAGCAATGCAATGAATACCGTAAGAAGCAGGGGAGCAATAACAGGAGAGGCGCGGTTCATGGTGATGAGTTCTCGGTTTTTGTATTAGGTTGGCCAGGCTGGTCGTCTTTGCCTGACAAGCGTGCATCAGACGCCGAAAAAACCTGCAACTGTCGGGTCTGGTTGTCGTAACGCATGCCAATGCCGTTTAGGACATGATTGCCATTGACGACTCGCGCGGGCAGACTGGTTTCTACCACGTCCGTGTCAGTGTGCAAAATAAGCTGGTCACTGGTGACGTCCAGTGGGGCGCGTTCGGCGTCGGGCTTGCGGTGCACGTGTGCATCGCCGTCCATCACAATGCGCGTGCTGTCGCCGTTCATGGTGGCCAAGCGCGAGGTGCCGATAGTGATGGGTGCGTCCGGGCGCTGCCCAGTGGCGCGTGCATCGTCTATCTCGTAAGAATCGTCATCGGGGTAGTGGCGCATACGAATGCCTTCGAGGCGGTTGGCCGCCAGGCCTTCGGTATCGGTTTGCACCATGACGAAATCGTCTGCCCATGAATCGGGTTCGTGGGTGACACGTTGGGGCGGATCGGTAGGAATCGCACGGCGTGCATAGTCGGCGGCCCACCAGGTGCCGGCCACGAGCAGGGTAAGGAGTATCGCGGCAACTAGGGCGGGTCCGCGTTCGCGCATTACTGTATGGCCCCCGCCATCAGTACGGACTGAGGCGTAAAGAAAGTGCGCAGCTTGCCTTGCGCCGCCAGAATCAGGTCGCAGCAGTCCCGTGCAGCACCACTGCCGCCGGCTTTGTCGGCGACCCAGTGTGCAGCCTGGGAAATATACGTGGGGGCATTGGGAACACTGGCGGCAAAGCCAGCGCGCTGCATTGTGGGGAGGTCGATAAGATCGTCCCCCATGAAGCCCATTTGTGCGGGCTCCAGGCCCAACTCCTGGCCTAATTGCAGTAAAGCCGCAGCTTTGTCCCGTACGCCCTGCTGCACATGCTGGATACCCAGCTCGGCAGCCCGGCGATCCACAATAAGGCTTTGGCGGCCTGTCATGAGCACCACATACAGCCCGCTTTCCTTGAGCAGGCGCAGACCGTGGCCATCCAGAGCGTGAAAGCCCTTGACCGTTTCGCCTTGCGGGCCATACCACAGACGGCCGTCAGTCAGAACGCCGTCAACATCAAAAGCCATCAGTCGCAGGTTACGCACGCGCTGGATGACGTCGGGGTGAACCCCGGCCAGAATAGCAGCTTCTGTAGGGTGCAATGGTGCGGTTTCAGTAGTCATATCAGATTACCTTGGCAGCAAGCAGGTCGTGCATGTGCAACGCACCCAATAGTAGCCCGCCGCTATCCACAACAAGAATCTGGTTTATTTTTTCACTGTCCATGATAGCTGCTGCTTCAACTGCCAGCACATCAGGGGCGATCGTGCGCGGCTGGCGCGTCATCCCGTCCATGACAGGAAACTGGCGGATATCACCAACGCGGGTAATCAGCCTGCGCAAGTCCCCATCGGTAAAAATGCCTTCAGGGCGGCCCTGCTCGTTGACGATAATGGTCATGCCCATACCCTTGGCGGACATTTCCGCAAGGGCTTCCGGCACGGTCAGATTTGTGCCCAAAACTGGCAGGGCACTGCCCTGGCGCATCACGTCTGATACGCGGGTAAGCAGGCGGCGGCCCAGCGTGCCGCCCGGGTGGGAGCGGGCAAAGTCCTCGTGGCTGAACCC